>DASXHY010000446.1:0-8902 GCA_036488095.1 Verrucomicrobiia bacterium
GCTCATTTTGTAAAAATGGGGGGAACACCCCAGATAACGGAGTGGAACGAATTTTCTGTGTTTCTGCGCCGTTGGAATGGATAGCCCTTCGCCGGCTGGCAGCCTGGCGATAAAGCAGCTTGGCAAGCTGCGCTACAGAACGTGGAAATAAAAAAGGCGGCTCCACTCAGAGCCGCCCGAACCTAACTAACCACCATTACAAGGAACCGAGAGAAAATACCCCGGAGGCTCGTTTGGACCAATAGGGTGTTTACCCCAAAAAAATCAGGAGCAGCGTTTTTTAGAGAGGCCGGCGTGTTGATACGGGTCTCGATTCGCACGGGCGAGACGCCCGTGCCACGAAATCACAATTTCTCAGGCGATTGCAAAAGCGCCGCGACGCGCGCCAGCAATCGGCCGGCGGCTCCGCCGTCCAGCACGCGATGGTCAAAGCTGAGCGTCAGGTTCGCTTCCATCACCGGCACGAATTTGCCGTGGGCAACGTCCCAATGCGGCGCCCTTCGCGCCGCGCCCATTCCCAACACGAGCGTTTGTTCCGGCAACGGAATCGGCGTGGCCCAGGTGAGACCGAACGTGCCGAAGTTGGTCACGGTCGCAATCGAACCGCCAGTCGCCTCCACGGGCAATTTTCGCTGGCGGGCGAGCTCGACGAGATCATCGTAACGGGGCACGAGATCGTGCAACGAAGCTTTTTCCGCGCCGCGAATAACCGGCACGAGCACGCCGTCCTCTGCTTCCACGGCAAAACCGATATCAATTGCCGGCGGATGAACAATTTTGCTGCCGACCAATCGGCCCGCGGGCGCGCTGTTCTCGGCGAGCGCGACTGCAAGCGCGCGCAAACCGTAAAGCGCGGGCCCCGGCTTCGGCCGCGAAACTTTTCGATGCGCGAGCATCGGATCAAAGCAAACCGGCAAAGCAACTGTGGCCAATGGCCGCGTCCAACTGCGTCGCATCGCGTCCGCCACGGCCACGCGCATGGTGGAGGCCTGGCTTAATTTGCTCTTCTCCAGCTTATCGATGAATTTTTCAAAGTCCTGGATGGTCACCCGCCCCGCCGCGCCGCTGCCGGCAATGCCCGCGAGGTCGGCGGCGTGCAAGCCGAGCTCCGCGATGCGCGCCTTCATGCGCGGCGACATGTAACTCGCCCCGGCCACGTTCGCCGGAACCGGCAGGCCGCGAATCGTGGGTTGAACTTTTTTGCGCTCGCCATCGCCAGTGGATCGTTCGGTCGCGGCGGTAGGCTCCGGTTTATCGCCGTTGGTTTCGGGCGCGGGAATATCCAATCCGAGCCGCCCGATATCTTCCGCGCTCGCCTCCAAATAACCGAGCACCGCGCCGACGGGATAACTTTCGGTGAGCCGGGCGGTGAAGTTTTCAATTTTACCGCGACACGGTGCAACCAGGTTTAACGTGGCCTTGTTCGTCTCCACTTCGATAATGTCCTGGTCGGCTTCCACGGGTTCGCCCGGCTTGACCAGGAAAGACACAATGGCTGCTTCGGCGATGGACTCGCCCAACTGCGGCATGATTATCGGAATAGCAGGCATGGGATTAATTTGGAATGATGTCTAATGGCAGGGACGGCAAGGCGAACATAAATTTTTGACCGGCGGCCAAATGGCCTTTGGTTCCGGAGGAACCTCTGAAAATAGCCCGGCAGTTCACTGCCGGGTCAAAGTTAGACGCGGCCAAGTCCCGAAGGGACGGCTGAAAAATGCGCTCCCAAGTCGGCCGTCCCTTCGGGACTTGTGGGCCGACTAAACGGTTCCCGGCGTTAAAACGCCGGGCTATTGTCAGTTGTCCCTTCGGGACATGGAATTGGGATGCGTTAAGTGAAATGCCGGATCGGCGGGTTGTATGAAAGTTCGGCGCGCGCGGAGCGACGCGCCTTACCAGCGCACGGGCTATCGAAAGCGTCACTCCAGATTGCAATCTCATTCGCATTATTTCCTCAAAACATTCCGCGCCGCGGCCACAATGCTGCGCGCGGTGGGGCGATGCACGCCCCACAAATTCGGATGATACGGCACCGGCGTGTCTTTGGCGTTCAACCGTTGCGGCGGGGCGTCCAGCAAACCAAACCCCTCGCTCGCCACGCGCGCGATGACTTCCGCCGTTACCCCGCCCCACGGCCAGGATTCGCCTACGCAAAGCAAACGTCCCGTGCGCGCCACGGAGGCCATCACTGTGTCGGTATCCAGCGGTTTGACCGAGCGCAAGTCGACGACTTCGATTTGCACACCGTCGGTCGCCAATTCTTCCGCCGCGACCAATGCTTCGTGGACCATCGCACTGTAAGCCACGATGGTCATATCGCGCCCTTCACGAGCGATGCGGGCTTTGCCGGTCGGCAACGCTTCGCGCGGGAGCGCTTCGGCTTTCAAATGGTAATACAGCAGCTTATGCTCGCAAAAAATCACCGGGTCATCAATCGCCACCGCTTCGAGCAACATGCTGTAGGCATCCTCCACGGTGGCCGGCGTCATCACGACGAGACCGGGATAATGCGCGTAAATGGATTCCATCGTCTGGCTGTGAAACGGACCGCTGCCGGAAGTTCCGCCGCAAGGCAGCCGAATCGTAATCGGACAAGGAACATTCGTGCGCCAGAAAAGTGTCGCGGCCTGGTTGACGATTTGATTGAACGCAACCGTCGAAAAATCGGCGTATTGCATTTCAATGATGGGTCGCCGTCCTTCAATCGCCGCGCCAACGCCCAGACCAATAATCGCGTCCTCACTGATGGGCGCATCCATCACGCGCCCGGGAAATTCCGTCGCGAGGTTTTTGGTCGCCTTGAATGCGCCGCCGAACGAGCCGATGTCCTGTCCGTAGATAAAAACGCGCGGGTCTTCGGCCAGCGCCCGGGCCTGGGCTTCGCGGATGGCTTCGATGTAGGTGATAGGCACGGGGTCGTTAAGTGAGTTAAATCGGTTAAATTGTTAAATAAGTTAAATGAGTGGGCGCTTCTGTTTTTACGGTCTTAGGTCGGGATGTTTCTCCAGCAACTCTTCCAGCCAATCGAGCGATTCTTCGCTTTCGGCTCCGTAGCTTGGCGGTGTTTCATGAAGTTCCAGTGAAGAACCGAATTTTCTATCGCGAAGGTAGCGGAGGTAGCCGTTCGTTAACTTTAGCAGGTGCCAGCCTTCGGTTTTTAATTTTTCCACCTGACCGGGCGCAAGATAATTTTCATCCAAACAAATATTCAAATCGTCTATCAACTCCTCGAGTGAACCGCGGGAAATAAGTGTGAACTTGATTTGGTCAAGAAAATGAAACCGGCCGTGGCCTTCAGCTAAATTGTTCGTCAGGGAAACCGCTGCACGGCGAATTTGGCTCGCCAGCCCGAACCTCTCAAATTCAGGAAGGGTTTTCGCTGTGCGATACATTGCCATTCGAAATTGCCGTCCCGCTTTGTAAACCTCCAGATCCTCAAAAGAGCGATATTCCCCTCCCGTTCGATTCTGACCTGAAGCGTTCATACCTTATTTAACTGATTTAACATATTTAACCATTTAACTCTTCCACTCCTTCACACAAATGCTTCGATGCCATCGGACACCAATTCTCCTTGAACGGGTCCGGGCCGGGTTCGCGTTGAACCGTCGCGACGGCCTCCTCGACCTTGTGGGCGGCTTCGGTCCGCCACACGGCGATTTCATTCGCGTCCGCCCAATTCCGGCACTGCATTTCTTCTTCCGCGGCTTTCAGGCAGTCGCGCCCGAGGGGTGAGGATTTCATCTTCGCCGGCACGTAGCTGGCATCGTCATGTTCGCCATGGCCGCACAAGCGCAGCAGATTCGCCACGACCATCTGCGGCCCGCGACCCGTGCGCGCGTATTCCGTCGCGCGGCCTACGGCTTTGAGGCACGCTTCCAGATCCGTGCCGTCAACACTATGACTGCCAATTCCATAACCCTCCGCGCGATCGGCCAGATTGCGACAGGCGAATTGCCGACTGGTCGGGGTCGAGTACGCGAATTGATTGTTCGCGATAACGACTACCAATGGCAATTTTTCAATGGCCGCCTGGTTCAAAGATTCATGGACGGCTCCGGTCGAAGTGGCGCCGTCACCAATACTGGCCGCGCCAACGGCTTCGTTGTCGCCGCTGATTCGGCGTGCGAATAGCGCCCCATTCACGACCGAAATCATTGCACCCAAATGGCTAATCATCGGCAGCAGGCCTTCTTTGGGGCGGCCGCGGTGGACATTGCCATCGCGCCCGCGCATCGGGCCGAGCGCTGAGCCCAGATAGGTGCGGACGGCGTCCAGGATGGGTTCGCCGAAAGCGAGGCGCCCGGCGGCGTCCCGAATAAGTGGCGCAAAGATGTCTCCCCTCCGCAAGGCCATGCCAATCGAGACACTTAGCGCCTCCTGGCCGCGCCCGAGGAAAACGCCGCCGTGGATTTTCCCGGCGCGATAGAGACCGGCGAATTTGTCGTCGAGAACCCTCGCCAATAGCATAAAGCGATACGCCTTCTGGTACGTATCGCGAAAAGTGGATTCACCAACTGGCCCATGGTTGAGCACCGTCTGAAACATGTCGGAAATCTAAGCGTCTTTGGTAAGGTGTGGCAATGTTTCTTTGTGCGCGTTTTGTCACGAAATTGCCATGGCTTTGTCTTGTTTTCGGTCAAAACTCGCGTTTGACCACATTATTTTCGACAGAAGGCCCTCGAAGTAGGGGGTTAAAATTGAGATTGGCTTAATTCGCCGTTTGGTGTCTAATTTGCTCGCATCAAGGCGAATATGGCAACAAAATGAAAAAAGCATCCGTTCGTCCTTTATGAATTTGCCTGCGTCACGCGTCCTTTTGATCGAAGACGATCCTAAAATGCCCGAGGTTCTCGCGGCATTATTGTCTGAGGACAAGATAGCCTTGTCCACTGCTTCCAACGCCGCCGCCGCACTGAGCCTCGTCCGCCGGGAGCCGTTTGATTTGATTCTGCTCGATCTTGGCTTGCCGGATACGGACGGTTTCGAACTGCTCAAGCAATTCAAAGAATTTCCCGAAACCCGCACCGCCCCGGTCATTGTCCTCACCGCCTGGAATGGCACCAAGGATAAATTGCGCGGGTTTGAACTGGGCGCCGTGGATTACGTCACCAAGCCCTTTGAAGCGGCTGAGTTTCGCGCCCGAGTCTGCTGCGCGCTGCGCACCAAACATCTGCAGGACGAATTGACGCGGACCAATCGTGAACTATTCGGCGCGCGCCTTGCCGCCGAAGCCACCGCCCGCACCAAGGCGGAATTCCTGGCCAATATGAGCCACGAAATCCGCACGCCCATGAACGGCATCATCGCCATGGCCGGGCTACTGCTCGAAACCAGCCTTTCCAACGAGCAACGCGGTTACGTGGAAACCATTTACGCCAGCAGCGAGTCCCTGTTGACCATTACCAACGACATCCTCGACTTTTCCAAAATCGAATCCGGCAAACTGGAACTCGAAAAGCAGCCATTCAATTTGCGGTCCTGTCTGGAAGACTCGCTCGATTTGCTCGCCGCCAAAGCCGTCGAAAAAAATATCGAATTGGCCGGTCAAACGGACGACGGCATCCCCGCTAGTGTCGTTGGCGACGCTTCGCGCTTGCGGCAGGTGCTGGTGAACCTGTTAAGCAACGCCGTCAAATTCACTTCCGTCGGCGAAGTCGTGGTCCAGGTAAAAGCCCTTTCCTCGCCGCAAGACGGTGCCGCGGACGAACCCTGGCACCTGCATTTTTCCGTCAGCGACACCGGCATAGGCATTCCCGTGAATCGCATGGCGCGGTTGTTCAAGTCATTCAGCCAGGCCGACGCTTCGACGTCGCGCCAATACGGTGGCACCGGCCTTGGACTCGCCATTAGCAAACGGCTTGTCGAATTGATGGGCGGCAAAATGTGGGTGGAGAGCGTGCCGAAAAAAGGATCGACGTTCCATTTCACCGTGCCGCTGTCCACCGCGCCGGACTCGCCGAAGAGAGTGTTGCAAGGACGCCAGGCGAAACTGGCCGATCTGCGATTGCTGGTTGTGGACGACAACCCGACCACCTGTCGCATTCTCACCACGCAAGCCGCTCAATGGGGAATGGTCCCTCGCGGAGCCAACAGCGCCGAACAAGCGCTGGCATGGTTGCAGGCGGGAGAAACATTTGACCTCGCGCTCGTTGATTTGCAGATGCCCGGCATGGACGGGTTGGCACTCACTGATGCCATCCGCAAATTGCCGAGTGCTCTGATGCTGCCAGTTGTTATTTTGGCCCCGGTTGGCAAGCACAATTCGGCGGAAATCGCCCATACCGCCCCGGCGGGTTGCCTCATCAAACCGATCAAGCCGGCTCAATTGCACGACGCTTTGGAGCGCATCGTTTCCGGCGTGGCGCCCGCCGCGCAGAAACCGACGGTCGTCAAACTGGACCCGAAACTCTCCGAGCGCCTGCCGCTGCGCATTTTGCTTTGCGACGATAACGCCATTAACCAAAAGGTCGCGGTGCGCTTGTTGCAACAGATGGGCTATCAACCGGACCTCGCCGTCAACGGCCTCGAAGGACTTAGCGCGCTCGAACGCAAGGCTTACGACTTGATTTTCATGGACGTCCAAATGCCGGAAATGGACGGCTTGGAAGCCACGCGCATCATTCGCGAGCGCCAGCACGACAAATCGCGGTTCCCCAATTATCAAGGCTCCATCATTATCGTTGCGATGACCGCCAGCGCCATGCCCGGCGACCGTGACAAATGCATCGCCTCCGGCATGGATGATTACCTCGCCAAACCGGTGCGCCCGGAAGATATGCGTGCGATACTCGAACGCTGGGCTTCGGCGGCCGCCAAAATTACCGCCCCGACCACCCCGCAGACCGAAACTGCCACCGGTGCCAACGATTTCGGCGTAGATTCGCAACAGCCGCCGGTGCAGATGGAAAGACTGCTCGACTTTTCGGATGGCAGTGTCGAGAATCTTCGAGAACTAATAACGCTTTACGTGACACAAACCACCGAGCAAATGGAACAACTCTCGGCTGCGGCCCAATCGGGCTCGGCCGCCGAGGTCCGTCGCCTGGCGCATAGTTGCGCCGGGGCGAGTTCCACCTGCGGGATGGTCCGCATCGTTCCCCTGCTGCGCGAACTCGAACGGCAAGGCGAAGAAAAGAAACTCGTTAACGCCGTGGATCTCTGCCGCCAGGCGCGCCGTGAATTTGATTGTATTCGTGAGTTCCTTGACGCGCATCTCGCCAAGGTCTCCCCGCTGGCCGCCCGAACCTAGCATGAAGATACTGATTATCGAGGATGACCAACTTGTCGCAAATATCTACCGAAACAAATTTGCCCTCGAAGGATTTCAGGCTGAAACAGCGCCCGACGGTATCATAGGGTTGGAATTGGTCCGCAGCTTTCGTCCCGATGCCGTATTGCTCGATCTCGTTTTGCCGCGGGTGACTGGCGTTGAAGTGATGCGCCAGATTCGCGCGCAAAAGGAGTTTGAGCAAATCCCGATCATTGTTTTCTCCAATACCTATCTTTCCAACATGGTGCAGGACGCCTGGAAAGCCGGCGCCACCAAATGCCTCTGCAAGGCAAATTGCACGCCCAAGCAGGTCATCGAAGCGGTGCGCAGCACCTTGAAGCCGAATAACACCGGAGAAGCTGCCGCTGCACCGCACAAAGCCGCCGCAAAGCCGCATTTGGCGCCGATTGTTGTGGCGGATGACCCCGGCAGTGAAGCCGATGCCGAGTTTCAGGCGCAACTGCGGCGTGATTTTATCGCGGACCTGCCGAACATCCTCAATTCGCTGCGGACACAGCTTCAAGGATTGATCAAAGCCGGCAATGAAGCCGAGCGCGTAAAGCAAATCCAGGAGTTGTATCGCCGCGCGCGTTCGTTGACCAGCAACGCCGGCATTGCGGACGCAACCCGGATCGCTCTCCTCGCGGATGCCTTCGAGGCTTTGCTCAAGGAACTTCAGGAAAAACCGAAAAGCATCAATGCCTCGACTCTTCGCACCGTCGCGAACACAGTCGATTTCATGGCCACCCTGTTCGAACGGGCTGCCACGCCGGAAAAGGCGTTCCCGGCGGCCGAAGCGCTTGTGGTGGATGACGAGGCAATTTCCCGCCGCGCGATTACATTTGCGCTGGATAAGGCGAACATTAAATCCATCAGCGTCGACGACCCGCTCAAGGCGCTGAATGTTCTCGAGCATCGGAAATTCGACCTGGTTTTTCTGGATGTGGACATGCCGAACATGACCGGTTTCGAATTGTGCAGCAAACTTCGCACGTTGCCGAAATATGCCAAAACGCCGGTCGTTTTTGTCACCGGCCTCACCGACCTGGAAAGCCGCGCCAACTCGACCATGAGCGGCGGAAACGATTTTATCGCCAAGCCGTTTCTCTTTATTGAGCTTACGGTTAAAGCGCTCGTCCACGTGCTGCGCAGCCGCTTGGATTCGCCGAAGTGAGTGAAACGTGTTCCGTGTTGCGTGAATTCGTCCTCGCGCGCAACCATATACTCACGCACCACGTAACACGTTTCACCTCTTTGACTTTCCCCTGCTCCACCGGTAACCTTGATTTCATGGAACCGCTTCACGCGCCGTGGCGTATCGAATACATCCTCGCGCCCAAACCTGCGCAGGATGAAAGTTTATTTTCCCGCATCGCCCAATCCAGCGACGATGAAGCCAATTACGTCATCGTCCGGGACCGCACGTGTTTTGCGTTGCTCAATAAATATCCCTACACCGGCGGGCATCTGATGGTGGTTCCTTACAAACAATCGCCCGATTTGCACGGTTTGACCGAAGAGGAACTCTCCGATTTGATGAAGCTCACGCGCCGCTGCCAATTGGCGCTGACGCAAGTGATGAAACCGGATGGCTTCAACGTGGGCATCAATCTCGGCAAGTGCGCTGGC
>DASXHY010000492.1:0-13438 GCA_036488095.1 Verrucomicrobiia bacterium
AAAATCATTTTTGAAATCGGATACAAACACCGGCCCCACGAGGATGGCGTCGGTGATGGGTTTGGAAATTTCCGATTTGCCACCGCCGGAAACCGTGCACGGTTTGTGGCACAAAATTCCCCACGGCCGCGTGCCCACGAGCCGCCAGCCGCGATTCGGGCCGGGCTTCTCCATTCGCACCCGATAACCCGAGGGGCGGATATAGGTGTTTTGCGGCAGCAATTTTATGGACTGTGCTTTTCCGGCGCTGGTCCACGACACGGTTTGCGTGTGCAAATTGAAAAGTGCATCGTGCGGCACGTAAATGATGTCGCGATACTTTTTATCAATCGCGTACCCTTCGGGCCGGGTGTCGATGAACTTGCCGTAGAGCCGGCAGACTTCCTCATACGTGTGGCCCTTGCTCTTGACGTGAACGTCGCCGCTGAATTCCTCTCCCAAATCATACGAGGGAAAAACGAGCGCGCCGCCGGAGTGTTCCTCCTCGCACAATCCGTAGAGGTTCGCCGCATAACTGATCTGTGTCTTGACCTCTTTTTTGCAATAGCCGAAATAATTGTCCGCGATCAGCGTGACGATGACGCCGGATTCGTCGCGACAGGTCAGCTTGAAAGCGCCGCCGTTGTTGTATAACTCCGATTCATTCTTCCAGCACGTGCCGTCGCGCCGCTGGCGTTCGGTGGCCTGATCCCAGTGCGGCAGGCCGGCGTCCTTCTTGGTGACGGTCGTCAAATGCGGCGCGAGAATGACGCAGCCGGTGTGCCCGGTCCAATGTTCGGTATCCAGCGCGGCGTCGTTTTCCGGCAGGTTCGGGTCGCCGGCGTTGCCGAAAATATTTTCGACGAAATCCAGGTTGCTGACGAGGTTGCCGGGCGCGAAGAAGCGGATTTCCATCGTCTTCCGCTTCGTGAAACCGGGCACTTCCGGGCACACCACCGGACGAAGCAGGAGCGAGACGAAGCACTCTACCGGTTTCGGTTGCGTGGCGGTGAAGGGCAGCCGGAGTATGTCGCGCGGCGGATTGAGCGCCAGCGCGAGCATTTTGCCGAACGTCACTTTGGGCACGCCGATTTTGTCATCGGGAATCGGCAGCCCGCCTTCCGTGATGTGAAAAATTCCCTGGGTGGTGCGGCGATCGCTCTTGGGATTGTGCAGCACGCCTTGCTTCGTGCGATAGGAACTGAGGATGCTCGAAGCGAAATCATCGCGGTCGACCGGCAGCGACAGTTCGCGCGCCATGCCAGGACGGTCCAGTGTCAGCGTGCGCGACGGCAGCCGGGTGAAGGGAATCTCCTGGAGATAATCGTAAAGAAAAGTCTGGATGCGCTGGTCGGGCGGGCAAACGTGCGTCGCAAGCAGGCGTTCCTTCTCGCGATATTGCGCCACAAGCGAGGAGGCAATTTCGTCGAAAACCTCGCCGTTACTCGCCGTCGCGGGCGGAAAACCGAGCAAGGCGAGCTTCAGGTTGATGTAGGGAATCAGCTTTTCAGAGGGAGTCGTTTGGATCGTTTGAGTTGGAGAAATCATGGGGGTAACTTTGCATGTGGCGCTGTGTTCACGCCGCGCCATGGCGATGGGATTGTTGTTGCTGCTCCTCTTGTTGAACGAGTTGCTCGCCGCCGTCGGTTTCGAAGGATTGGAAAATGTAGGCGTTGAACAGCGCTTCGCCGATGTTGTTAAGCTTGAGCTGCACCTGGTCGAGATAATCGTGCAACCCGGCTTCGAAAATTTCCTCGATGGTGCAAAACTGAAGTTCCGCCGCGAGCCGTCCGCACAATTTTTCGGCCTCGTTGGAAAAACGGCGTTCGGACACGCCCGAGATGCGGCGCAAAGCGTCATTGAGGCGTTCCACACAAAAGCGGATCGAGCGCGGGAAATTCTCGTTCAACATCAGGAGATCGGCGACGTTTCGCGGATGCACCTCGGCGCCGTAAGCGGATTTGAACACGTCCCAAGCGCTGCACGAGCGCAGGATGGCGGACCATTCGAGCGCTTCGGTCTGGTTCACCGTCTTGGGCAGGCCGCGGGGGGGCAGGGTATGATAGCGCACGTCCAGGATGCGCGACGTCTTGTCCGCGCGTTCGATATAGCGCCCGGCCTGGCTGAACCACCAGCCTTCATTATGAATGTGCGTGGCGTAGCTCAAGCCGATCAATTGCAACGAACTGGATTTAATTTCGTTGAAAAAATCGGTGGGGCTGTCCAGCCACATTTGCCGGGCGGCGGCCGAAAGCACGAACAAATAAAGACGATTCAATTCCTCCCACGTCTCAACCGTGATCTGGTCGCGCACCATGCGTGCGTTTTCGCGCGCCTGGCAAATGGAGGAGACGATGGAGTTGGGATTCTCCTGGCGGAACACCATGAACTCCGCAACCGCCGACGCGGTGGCTCGCTGCTTTTGCGACACGAACGATTCCTGGTCGCCGGTTGCCTGCACGATGGGCATCCAGTGGTCGCGCAAACCCTCGTCGTCCAGGCTGCGGAAGTCCAGCAGCAACTGGAGATTCACATCGAGGATGCGGGCAATATTTTCCGCGCGCTCGATGTAGCGCGACATCCAATACAAGCTGCTGGCAACACGACTAAGCATTTACGATTTATGATTTACGAGCCGCGAAATCGACGGCCCGCTTATATTCTCCGAGCGCTCGTAAATCGTAAATCGAAAATCGAAAATTTGTTGGTCATTCGTCCCCATAAAGCACCCACGTGTCCTTGCTGCCGCCGCCTTGCGAGGAATTCACCACCAGGGAGCCTTTGCGCAATGCCACACGCGTCAGACCGCCGGGGACTATGACGATTTTTTCACCATATAAAATAAACGGCCGCAAATCAATATGCCGTCCCTCGAAGCCCCCGTCCACAAACGTCGGATGGCACGAGAGCGAAATCATCGGTTGGGCGATGTAATTGCGCGGATCGGCCTGGATGCGTTTGCGAAATTCCTCGATTTCAGCCTTCGCGGCCTTCGGTCCCATCAACATTCCATAGCCGCCGGATTCATTCGCCGCTTTCACCACTAGCTTTTCGAGATTTTCCAGAATGTATTTCAAGTCCTCTTCCTCGCTCGCAAGATACGTGGGCACATTCGGAATAATCGGCTCTTGTTTGAGGTAATATTGAATCATTCGCGGCACGAAATAATACATCACCTTGTCGTCCGCGATGCCGGTGCCGATGGAATTCGCGAGCGAAACATTTCCAGCGCGATACGCGCGAATCAGTCCCGGCACGCCCAGCATTGAATCTTTGCGAAAAACCGTGGGGTCAAGAAAATCATCGTCGATGCGCCGGTAAATCACGTGGACGGGCTGCAGGCCCTTGGTCGTGCGCATGAAAACGTGCTCGTCGCGCACTAGCAGGTCGCGTCCTTCCACAATTTCAATTCCCATCTGCCGCGCGAGATAAGTGTGTTCGAAATAAGCGCTGTTGTTCGCGCCCGGCGTCAGCAACGCCACGCGCGGATACGCCACGCCCGCCGGCGCGATGTGTTGCAGCATTTTCAACAGTTCCTGCGGGTAATGTTCCACCGGCCGCACGCCGATGTTCTCGAACATCCCCCGGAACGTGCGCTTCATCGCCCGGCGATTTTCCAGCACGTAACTGACGCCGCTCGGACAGCGGCCGTTGTCTTCCAGCACCATGTATTGGCCTTGGTCGTCGCGGATCAAATCCGTGCCGCAGACGTGGATGTAAATATTTTTGGGCACCTTGAAGTTTACGAATTCCCGACGGAAATGTTTTCCCGAGAGGATGTAATGGGCAGGAATGACCCCGTCTTTCACGATTTTTTGCTCGTGATAGATGTCGTGAAGAAAAAGATTGAGCGCGGTGATGCGTTGGACGAGGCCGCGTTCGAGCAGTTCCCATTCTTTGGCCGGGATGATGCGCGGCACGAGGTCGAAGGGAAAAATGCGTTCCGCGCCGCGCGAATCGCCGTAGACATTGAACGTGACACCCTGGCGCAGGAAGGCGAGGTCAACCGAATGGCGTTTGGCGTGAAAATCCTCGCGCGCGAGGCTGCCGAAGGCGGAATGCACCTTCTCGTAGTGGCCGAGCACACCGCCATCATTTCCGAACATTTCGTCGAATAAACCGTTGACGTGATAGCCCGCCAAAAGCGAACCAGCCGGTTGAGATTTTGCCAGTGAGGTCATTTTGTATCAGGGTTTTTTGACAAAATTCATCTACTCCCGCCTAAATGCTCGAGAATTTGAGTGGTTCTTCATCAGTTTAACTCGTCCGACACTGGTTTAGCAACTGGCTTGCCGTTGCGATCAGAACAGACACATCTAAAATCCTTTGTTTTCCGTTCCTCTCATTAACACCGTGGCTTCAGCCCGGTGGGCAGGATCGACCGAAAGCGCCTTCAGCCGTTTTAACGGCTTTTGGTCGGCCCACGCAAAGCCGTTAAAACGGCTGAAGGAAATATTAACCATCGCTTTACCACCGGGCTGAAGCCACGGTGTTAATGAAAATTTAGATGCGTCTGCCCTGCTGTTGTGATGGAAATGCATCTCTGACTTTTCAGTCCCGTGTTCCGGTTTTAGCCTTTGTTAGAGATTCCTTTGTTTCCTTCTTTTCAGGACCTTGTATTCTCGCGAACGTGTCCGTCCAGAACCGCATTGTAAAAGTCCAGAAACGAAATCGCGCGCTGGTCAGGTTCGATGAAGGACGGATTTGCCGGGCGATTTTTCGGGCGGCGGAATCCATCGGCGGGTTTCATCAGGATTTTCTTCCGGGCATCAACGACAAAATTTTTGAGATGTGCCGCACGGAGGAAGCGATTGCGGAATTCATTTCCAACACCGCCATCGTCTGCCTCAATTCGAACCCGCATCATTTGATTTCGAATTTTCCGCCCACCATCGAAACGATCCAGGACGAGGTGCTGCACGCGTTGCGCAGTTACGGTTTTCAAAACACCGCCGACGCTTACGAGTGTTATCGCTGGGGCCGGCACTGGCTGCGGGAAGGCGCAATTACGCGGGAGAAATTCGTCGGCAACGGTTTTCCGCGCGCCACCATGTCAAAAACCCTCGCTTGGAACCGCATTCGCGGCTGCGACACCGTCGCCCGATTGAACGAAATTGTCCGCGAAGGAAAGGTCAAGTCGCTCGCGGCGGAATCCATCGCGGTGTACGACCATTCGCTGAATGAAGCGGCCGGCAAAATGATTTCGCGCCTGAACGCCGGCGACAACATTCGCATGATGTGGGTCAGCGGCCCGAGTTCCTCCGGCAAAACCACCACGACCGTCAAGCTCACCGAGCGCCTCGAGCAACAAGGCCTGCGTTTTTTGATGCTGAACCTGGACGATTATTTCTGGCCGCTGGTCGAGCATCCGACCGATTGGATTAACGATCGCAATTACGAAACGCCCGAAGCGCTCGACATCCAATTGTTGAACGAACATCTGAAGTTGTTGCTCGAGGGAAAGACGGTCGACAAACCGATTTACAGTTTTAAAGAAGGCCGGCGGGTGGGCGCAAAGCCGGTCAGGCTGGATGTTGGCCAGGTGCTCCTGCTGGATTGTTTGCACGGCTTGTATCCACCGATCACGGAAGGCATCAACGCCTCGGCGCAATTCCGGGTCTACATCGAGAACCAGAACATGCTGTATGAGGGTGATGGCAGCGCCAGGAAATTAACGCGGTTCACGGACCTGCGGCTGATTCGCCGGATGCTGCGCGACTCGCGGCATCGCAATCACAGTCCGTTGCGGACGATTTTGCATTGGCACTACGTGCGGGCGGGGGAATTGTTCAGCATCATCCCGCTGAGCGGCTCGGCGGATTGCGTTATCAACGGCGGATTTCCGTTCGACCTGCCGGCGCTAAAACCGTTCTTTGCCGGGGCGCACGGCCTGTTGCCGAAGTTGGAGGATTTCGAATCCTACGCGGGCTTTCTGGACGCGTTGATTCGCTATGAGCAGGTGAAACGGCTGATTGAAAACGTCGAAGGCCTGACCATCGAGCAGGCGGCGGATTATAATATTATCCCCGGCGATGCGGTCATTCGCGAATTCATTGGCGGCAGCACGATAAAGATACCGCATAACGAGTAGCACAGACTTTCCAGTCCCGTGTTCCGAACCGGCGGCTGGAAAGCCCGCGCTACGTCCGCTTTCACAAACTATTGGCAATCCTTGTGTAGCGTGGTAAATAGGATTAGTGGCATTTACGGATACAGAAATTCAAACGACTACGGCCCGGGCTCCCGGGCCGTTCGGGCGATTTTATTTGCAGGAGCTGCTCAATAGCGGCGGCATGGCGGATATCTGGCTGGCGACGGATTCAAATAACAAACCGTTCGCCCTGCGCCGGATGCTCGAGAGCTACAAATGGAATTTATTTGCCAAGCGGCGTTTCCTGCGCGGTTGCGAAATCCTGGCCGCCATCGCCGATAACGAAAATATCATCGGCTACGTCGAGCACGGCAAAATTAAAGGGCAACCGTATTTGCTGATGGAATACGTCGAGGCGGAAAATTTAAAAGACCTTTACGCCCAACACGACCCGGTGCTGACGGAGAACGTGGCGCAAATCCTGATCGATATTGCAGGCGGTCTCGAGCACATGCACGAGAACGGCTACATGCATTTGGATTTCAAGCCGGAGAACGTCCTGGTGACGCGCAACGCGGGCGTGCGGTTGGTGGATTTCGACCTGGCGCAGCCGATTGATGACAAGCCGTTGAAGCTTTCCAAAAATCCAGGCACGCCGGCTTATATGGCGCCGGAACAATTGCGCGGCGAACCGATAACGCATCGCGTGGATATTTTTGCCTTCGGCGTGGCGGCGTATGAATTGTTGACCAACCAAAAGCCGTTTCCGGGAGAGACACCGGCGGAGATTTTGAAACGGCAAACGGACCGCTCGACTTTTTTCACCCTGCGCCAGTTGAATCCCGATGTCCCGGCCAATCTGGAAAAGGTCGTTTTGCGGTGCATCGAATCGGACCCGGACAAACGGTATCCTTTCATGGGCGTGATGGCTCGCGAACTGCGCGCCGCGCTTTACGTTTAATTTACTTATCCTCCGCTTCAAACCCTGCCACGAGGGGCCGATGGTCTGAGCCGACGCCCCAGTTCGGCATAGCCAGCACGTAAGTTTCACTCTTCACCCATTCGCGTGCCATGCCGGGGCTCAGCAGGATGTAATCAATCCGCGAATACGAATCCTCCACGCCATAATAATAGGTCCACGTCACATTCATCGGGCTATAATGGCGATTCGGGCTCGGCGCGTCGTCACCGTTACGCTCGGCGGGGCGCGTATCGACCAACTTGAATTTTCCCTGGCCAATGATGGTTTTGGTCGATGGCGAATCCTTGGTGTTATTGAAATCGCCGAGCACCACCAGGTTGGCGTTGGGATTCGCGGTCAGGATCGCGTCGACTTTTTCGCGCAGAAGTTTCGCCTCTTGCAGGCGCAACTCGGATTCATCGGCTTCGGCCACCGGGCGCTTGGATTTCAAATGCGCGCCGAGCAGGGTAAAGAAGTAATTGGTGCTCACCTGAATATCGACGTCCAGGAAACCGCGGCTGACGCTGAAGCGGCGGCCATCCAGGAGAAAATTTTCATTGGTATGCGGCCGGCGCGCGATGATGGGAAACCGGCTGAGGACAGCCACGTGGATGTTCGTGTCAAAACCGCTGACGTGTTCCCAATAAGGAAAGTCCAGTCCCTCAGCCTTGAGCGACGCGCGCAATTCGAGCAGCGCATTCGTGCTGCCCATTTCCTCGAATGAAATCACGTCCGGTTTGAGCGCGTGAATGCTCTCGCGGATTTTGGCCTTGGCTTCGGCGGATTTGACGTGACGGGATTCGGTCGGTTGATCGAGATAATTCTCCACGTTGTACGCGGCGATGCGAAAAACTTCGGCGCGGAGCAGGGTGGGGGAGAGCGCGAAAACGATAAAATAAAGAAACATCCTCAGGCGCGGATTCACGGCGTTTGTGATAATCCGCAGCGTCGATGAAGTCAAACGCGTACGTAGGAAAGGCGTTTCGCCTGTCTCCATTCTGGAGGTCCGCGTCGGAAGAGTTAGAGACAGACAAGATGCCTGTCCTACGATGAGATAATTTTTGCAAAACAGGCGGGTGCTGTTACTTTGGTACCCATGCAAAAAAGCCCCCAGTCCGGCGGCGTCCCCTCGCGCGCCGTGGCGCGCAAAGCGCACGCCTTAATGCACGATAAGCAGAACGAGCGCGATACCCGCGAACTGCGCATTGACAAGGTGGGCGTGCGCGGACTGCGATTCCCAATTCAGATTCGCGACAAGGCGCACAGCACCCAAAACACCATCGCCATCATCGGGATGTTCGTGGATTTGCCCAAGGAATTCAAAGGCACGCACATGAGCCGTTTCATTGAAGTGCTCAACGCGCACGGCAACATTGTCCACGTCGAAAATATCACGGACATTTTGCATGCGATGCAGAGGAAGTTGAACGCGGCGACCGCGCATCTCGAAATGGAATTTCCATTTTTCCTGACGAAAAAAGCGCCCGTCACCGAAATGGAAAGCCTGATGGATTACACCGCGCGTTTTGACGCGACGGCCAGCGGCAAGGACATCGATTTCGTACTCACGGTCAAGGCGCACGTCACGACCCTTTGCCCGTGCTCCAAAGCCATCAGCCAATACGGCGCTCACAACCAACGCGGGCTTTGCACCGTGCAAATCCGCTCGCGCAAGGCAGTTTGGATCGAGGATTTGATTGCCATTATCGAAAGCTCGGCGAGCGCGGAATTGTTTTCCTTGCTCAAGCGGTTGGACGAAAAAGCCGTGACCGAGCGCGCCTACGAGAACCCGGTTTTCGTGGAGGATTTGGTGCGCAACGTGGCCCTGAAGCTCAATGCGCACGGCGATGTGACCTGGTACAAGGTGGAGGCGGAGAATTTCGAGAGCATCCACAACCACAACGCCTACGCGTGCATTGAGAAGGGCTGAGAGGCGTTGCGGGGAGCAGGATGACGTTTTCCGAGGAGGCTAAAAGTATTTTACGATTTTTGTGGCGTAATTAATTCCCTTTGCTACATTCCCGCACCCTCAAAAGGACGAGGAATGCCTTTATTGAGAACATACGGTGAAAGTTTAACGAATTTAAGTTGTGACAGATAAGAAGAAAATTACCAAGGCGCCGGCACGCAAGCCGGCTCTCGCTACCGCCGCCGCCATTCTGGGCCGACTGCCCACGACGCCGGCCAAGAGCAAAAGAAACGGGGACGTCAAGATCAAGGCCGAGTGGCAGGTGTTTTATGACCGCCTGCTCGAGCTGCGCGATCAACTCCTCCGCCAGATGAACGGGTTGGCCAAGGAGTCCGCCCAGGAAATGGCCGGTTACAGCCTGCACATGGCCGATTCCGGCACGGATAATTTCGACCGCGATTTCGCATTGAGCCTGTTGTCTTCGGACCAGGACGCGATTTACGAAATCGAGGAGGCGCTCAAGCGCATCGAGAAAAACACCTACGGCGTCTGCGAGTTGACCAACAAACCTATTCCGCGCGCCCGATTGGAAGCGATTCCGTGGACGCGTTTCACGGTCCAGGCTCAGGCCCAACTCGAACGCGATGGCGCTTTGCGTCAACGCCGCCTCGGCGCGCTCGGCTCGGTGGATTCTGTCGGGGTCACGGAAGTGGAAGCCGACGACGACGAGCCCGAAGAGAAGACGAAGGAAAAGGAGTAATTTATGGCACGAGAAATCATCACAATTGAATGCACGGAAGCGCGCAAAGAGGGCAAGTCACCCTCCCGCTACACGACCACGCGCAATAAGAAGTTGAAGACGGAAAAGCTGGAAATCAAAAAGTACAATCCCGCCCTCCGCCGCCACACGTTGCATCGAGAAATCAAGTAACCTATGCCACGCAAAACTCATACAGACAAAGAAAAACGCGGCGGCCGCGGCCGTTCCTCGATGGAATCCCGCACACCGCGCCCGAAGCCGAAGATCGATTTTACGGCCGATTCGCTGGACTACAAGAACGTGAACCTGCTCCGTCAGTTCGTGACCGACCAAGGCCGCATTCTGCCCCGCAAATATACCGGCCTCCCAGCGCATTATCAGCGCCGCCTGAATCGCGCCATCAAACGCGCGCGCCAGATGTTGCTGATGAAGTAAATCAGCCGGCAATCTCTTAAAACCCGCGACGCAAATCGCGGGTTTTTTTATTGTGCGTACTCGGGTGTGATAAAATGAGTTGAGAAACAGGGCAGAGTTGGCTCTTGCGCCCCGTGAGGGGCAGCATGAGAATAGCCCAGCGATTTATCGCTGGGTCAATCGTGAAATGGCCATGAGTCCCTTAAGGGACGATAGAATCGCTCTCGAAATTTCTGTCGCCCTACCGGGCTTGATTGTCCGAGGCCACGCGCACCCACCGTTGAAACGGTGGGCTATTTTCTGTTGTCCTCCGGACTCGGAATGGAAAATACAGAGGTGGCGCTACCTTTTCGGAAATTTCTGATGAGAAAAGTCTACGGAACCTTCGCCGGTGTTTGGATATTGACCGTCGGAGCTTCGGTTTTGTGTTCGTGCGGCTCGATCGCGCCAATCAGCACGGCCACACCCACGCCGAGCAGCAACGCAATGGACAGCTTCAATCGGTCATGCGAATGAAATTGCAGTTCCGGCAATAAATCGCTGCTTGCGATACAAAGAAATGTCCCCGCGCAGAACGCGAGCGCGCAACCGAGAAAGACCTGGTTGGAGCCCGCGAGGTGATTCGCGCCCAAATAGAACAGTGCCACCCCCAGCGGCGTTGCCAGCGAGAAAAGCGCGTTCAATAGCTGGCGCGAAAAACGCGAGCTCCCGCCCGCCGTCATCAACGTTGAAACCGCCATTGCATCAAACGGCTTGTGGAGGATGACCGCCAGGGCGGTCCCAATCCCGGCCATCCCTTGGCCGCGGGCAGTGGCTTCGACGGCGGCGGCCATGGCCAATCCGTCCAGCAACGAGTGCAGCGTTAGCCCTAGCGCCGTGCCGACCCACGAGAGCTGTTGTGCTGATTTTTCCGCAAGCGTGTGCGCGTGATGCATGTGGTCATGTTCGTCCTCGCCTTCGTGATGATGATGTTCGTGCTCGTGAACATCCGCAGCGTGTTCCTCATGGCAACAATCCTCCGGATCGCCTTCAGGCAAATCGTGATGGTGAAAATGGAAGAAACGTTGGAGAAAAAACATCGTAAGAAATCCGCCGAGCATCCAGGCCACCGTGCGGTCGAGCGATCCCAATTGTTCGCTGGCATCGGGCAAAAAATGCAGCAGTGCGATGCCAAGCATCAGACCGGCCACGAGGCTGATGGCGATTTGCAGTCGGGTATGAGTAAGCCGGACGACCAGCGGCAGCCAGCCGCCCGCCAGCGATGCCAAAAGAACGAATACACAGTAAATCGCGAGCAGCCAACCGGAAGAAATCATGGGGGAGAGATAATCAATTTGGCCCGCGAATGCCAGTCAGGAAAATCATCGTTCCGCTGAAACACCATTTCACCAATCCATGAAAACTTTTCCGCAAAGTTGCGCGAAAGCGCTAGCCCTCAAAAGAGAAAACGCCACCCGCTTGGTGGCGTTTCCTTTTCTAATTGGCTAGAATTGACCTAGATGGCCTCTTCGGAGAGCCAGTCGGTCAATTGGAGATATTCTCGGATCTTGCGCCGTTCATAGCGATGCTTGACGGCTTTTTTCGGATGATTATCGGTTTTTCGGAAGGGATACTTAGGGTTCCTGACTGCTTCATTGATCATTTCCAATGTTTTCATCATAGCTCGAATCCTTTCTCGAGATGAACCGTAGCGTGAACGATGCCAATTCCTTTGCCGTTTGGCCGGGAGTGCCTTTTAATTGACATCACCTGCTTCAAGCGATTCAGTTATAAGACCGCTCCCGGAAAAAGTCATTCAAAAAATTTTGTCGTGAAGGCAAAATTTATTCAGTGCCGCCCGCGATAAGCGAACGCTCCCGAGCGCCATTCCTTTTCGGTCCTGCTGGCAATCAAACGCAGGCCGGCGCTCTCGTAAGCCCTTCTGATTAAGGCAAATTCAACTTTCAGAATTCCCGCCAGGACCAAAACGCCGTCTTCTTTCAACCGGCAAAGAATGCGCGATCGCTCCGCCACGAGCAGGGTGGAAATGAGGTTGGCGCAAATTAAATCGTATTTTTTTTTGCGATCGAGCGCCAATTTGGTGACATCGCCGCGCGTCATGTGAACTTTGAGTGACACACGGTTTTTGCGCGCGTTTTCACGCGCAATGCGCACCGCCTCGGGATCGAAATCAAAGGCCTCCACCGGGGCGTAACCCAGTTTTGCCGCTGCGATGGCAAGAATTCCTGAGCCAGCGCCGATGTCGAGGAAGGACAATGACGAATGACGAATGACGAATGGTGAGGAACGGGTGGTCGGTTGCCTTTTAAACTGCTGATGTCGGAACGCGATTTGTCGCAGGCAGAACGAGGTCGTCGGGTGCTGCCCGGTGCCGAAGCTCAGGCCGGGATCGAGCACGATCATCGCCTGGCCGTTCTTCGGCGGATGCTTGGACCAACTCGGCTTGATGAGCAGAGCGGAGCCGATTTCAATCGGCTTGAAATGGCGCTTCCACGACTCGGCCCAGTCTTCGCGGCGGACTTTTTGAACGGAAATTTTGCCGGAACCAATGTTTAGGCCGTAGTCTTTAATTTGTTCAAGGCCCTCATGGAGCGCGGAAGCGTCTTGGACTGCGGCGGCCCTCCGCCGCTTTTTTGACCGCAGTTTCAAAAGCGCCGGAGGGCTGGCGCACTCCAAAACCTGGCGGAGTTTTGCACTGCTCGTGGTCAGATACGTTGCCACCGTCACCTCGGCCGTTTCAACGTCCGTATAGGAAGACACCGGCAGTTCAAAAAAATTGTATAGCAACTCCGTCACCGCCTCTTCCGCCTCGGGAGTCGTGCTAATGGAAACTTTCCAAATCGGTCCGCGCGCCTTCATAGGCCGGGTTCGTCCCACGGCGTGAAATTGAGGAACTGCACCTCGGTTTTGTGCGGCAGAATGGCAATAGTCGTCACGCTGGCGTAATCGATTTCGAAACCTGCCATTCGTGCCAGTGGAATATCGAGAAGAATTGCCAGGATCATGCGGATGACGCCGCCGTGACAAAACACCGCCACGTTTTCGCCGGGATGCTTTTGCAGCATGTCGCGCACACAAGGTTCAATGCGATCGCGATACGCCCGCGTGTTCTCGGCATTGGCGATGCCGCCGCGTTCCAATTCGGTGAGCCATTGAAAGGCGCTCACACCGAATTTTTCAGCCACCGCCTCCCACGAAAGCCCGGTCCAATCGCCAAAATCAATTTCGCGCAAATTATTAACCGTAACGACGCGGTTGGCCCAGCCGTTGTTGCCGGCGAAAGGAGCGAGCGTTTGTTGCACGCGTTTCATCGGGCTGGCGTAG
>DASXHY010000546.1:0-8787 GCA_036488095.1 Verrucomicrobiia bacterium
CCCAGAGAATCATAAAAACAAAAAGATCCACTAAGCAAAATTCCGAGAATCGCCATTATCACATCCAATGCCTTTCCGGCGAATAGCCCAACGAAACCCGCCAAAAAACTTGTGAAGGAAACCAGCAACAAGAGCCCAAAAACTGCCTCCATACCGTAGAGGTCGCCCTTGGAACCTGCAACGAGAAGCAGAGGGAACCAACAGATCAACGGAGCAATGAAACTGTAGCGTGCGGCCTTGGATGAAAATGAACTGCCAGCCCTTTTTGTTATCACGGGAGTGGCCGGCGGTTCACTTGGCGTCTGCTCATCCATGCGGTTGCTGTTCCGCGGCTTGCTTCAAGTCCTCGGCGGTCGGACTCTCGATAAGGACCGTATGAAGATCATCCTCGAAAATCACGGCCCGCCTTCCATCGAACAAGACGTCTTTCGAGGTTGTTACTTTCGCGGAAACACCGGCCTTCGTCATCCGCGAGAAGGTAAAATGATAAACATCCTTGTCGCCGCTCCGTCCCACGAATGTCCATGCAAGTTCGGACTTCTGACCGCCCGAGGTGTCCTCGTTTCTGACCTTACTGCCAGGCATCGTGTCTTCCGGAGACGGGTCGATGCTGGAGCCCATTATGCCCGAACCGATTTTGCCTTCGTAAAAAACCACCTTGGTTTTCAATCGAGCGGACTGGTTCGTCACAATTTGCGCGGACGCGCCAAAGACGAACCCGAGTAAAAGCAGAAATGTCAGGAGCATCTTCATCGCGTCGGCTCTTGCTGATCGGGCGTCGAAGTTTTTTCCTCATTCTGCAACGCCAATTGCTCCGGCGGCGCGGTGGCCAAGCCGGGGTCGGCGGTGAGCGGGGCGGGCGGTTTTTCGACGACGATTTTCCGCAACTCGTCCGCGGCAGGCAAGTCTTCCAGACCGCGCAGGCCGAAATAATCAAGAAATAATGCCGTCGTGCCGTAGGTCATGGGGCGGCCCACGACTTCGGCGCGACCGACGGATTCGACGAGGCCGCGTTCGGTGAGGGTCTGCATGGTGCCGTCGACGTTCACGCCGCGAATCTGCTCGACCTCCGCGCGCGTGATGGGCTGACGATAGGCGATGATGGCGAGGGTCTCGAGGGCGGGTTGCGACAGGCGCGGTGGACGCGCTTTCACGCCGACAAGCGCTTTGAGCCAGGGCGCGAATTCCGGCTGCGTGACGAATTGCCACGAACCAGCCACGCACACGAGCCGATAACTGCGTTGGGCGGCCTCGTGTTCCGCAGCGAGTTGCTCGAGCGCGGCGGTCACGTCGTCCTCTTTGGTTTTTTTGAGGGCTTTGACGGTGGCGTCGGCGTCGTCCTGCTCGGCGGCATTGGCGAGGACATCGCGAATTTCCTTCACGCTGAGCGGCTTTTGCGCGGAGAACAGAATCGATTCCAAAATAAATTTCAGGTCCATCTCTCTTTGAATTTACGATTTGCGATTTGCGATTTACGAGCTTTTATGCGGGGTTTTCGCCGGTTTCCTGGGTTGAAGCAGCGGCGGTTTCCTGGGTGGGGGCAGATTCCGGGGCGACGGGATTCGAACCTAACTCTGAAGGTTCTGTTGCGACTGGCTCAGATGGAGACAGGCTGGAAGCCTGTCCTACGTTGCGGGTCACTTCGATTTCGGCGAAGGGTTCGGGTTGAATGCAAACGAGCTGCTTGAGCCGTATCAATTCCAGCAACGCCAGAAAGGTGCAAACTACTTCGGAACGGCTCGCGGCCTGGGCGAATAATTCGGAAAAGGTCACCCGCCCGCGCTCGGTGAGCGCTTTCATGACCAGCTCGATTTTCTCGCTGACGGTCCATTTGTCCTCGAAAATATCGCGCGGATCATCGCGCTTGGTGAAGCGCTGCAGGACGGTGTTGACGGCGTTGAGCAGGTCGAAGATGGACACCTCAGGCTTGGCCGCGGGACGTTCGGCCTCGAAGTCCGGCTTGATGGGCAGGCGGGGAAAGGTGTTCTCGCGCGCGATTTCCAGCGACTGCAATTTCGAGGCGGCGTCCTTGAATTTTTTGTATTCGACCAATTGCCGGATGAGTTCCCAGCGCGGGTCTTCGCCCTCGTCGTCGCCTTCCACCTGCACCTGTTGTTCCACGGGGAGCAATTCGCGGCTCTTGATGTACATCAGGGTGGAGGCCATGACGAGAAATTCGCCGGCGATTTCGAGATCGAGCAGGCGCATGGTCTCGATGTATTCGATGAATTGCGTGGCGAGTTTGGTGAGGTTGACCTCGTAAATGTCCACTTCCTCTTTTTTGATGAGGTAAAGGAGCAGGTCGAGAGGCCCTTCAAAAACTTCAAATTTGACTTTATATTCAGCCATGTTCTCCGCGGCGAATGCACTGGCGCGGAACGAACAAATCGTAAGCGGGCGCGTGCTGGTTGGCAATGGGAACATGCGAACGGTAGCGCCCTAATTTGGATGATCACCCCGAGCCGGCTCGCGGGGACGCTCGCCCCACCAGAAAGGCAAATCAGGGCGCATCGAGATGCGAATGGCTGGCGGGATGATTGAGAAAAACGAATGCATCAGTTTGGTTAACATTAGCTGCCGGGGGGTTGACAAAATTGGCTGGGAACATAGAATTTCATTGTTCGGGTAGCAGTACGTTTCTTCAGCGGGGTTCCCCACCCCCACCTCCTTGGCGTCTGCTGCCCGAATATTTTTTTGTGTTCCGCTTGACGCCCGGCGAGGGTTTCCTTAGGTTCTCCTGCCCCACGCGGGGGCGTAGCTCAATTGGTTAGAGCGCTGCCCTGTCACGGCAGAGGTTACGGGTTCGAGCCCCGCCGCTCCCGCCATTTTCTTTTTAGACCTCCTACAATCGCGCGAATCCCTTCGGGGTGAATCCCCCATTTGCAAAACGCGTGAAACGTATAATCTCCGGGGGCTGAACGTTGTATGAAAACGAATTTTTTACTACCGGTTTTGATCACCGCCGCCCTTCTCGCATTCAATTTCAACACTCGCGCTCAAGACGACGGGACGAATTGCGATTGTCAGGACGAATGCAATATCAGTGGCCAGGAAACGATGGATGCGGTCATCGTTTTGACCGCTACGGACAACGCGCCCACCAACGCCACGGGCATCGCGAAGATTGAATCGGAAAATGAAGACGGCAACGAGTCGGCGACGGTGGAACTTACGACCTTTGGCCTGGACGCCGGCGCATACGATCTCAGCATCACGTTGATATCCACGGGCAGCAATGTGGACCTTGGCCAGTTCACGGTGGGCAGTGACGGCGAAGGCGATGACGGTGAAGATTGGCAGGGTGATCATCAGGATAGTTTCCGACTGGATTGGCAGGGCGGTGGGATTGGTTGCAACTGGGGCGGTTTCACGAATTGGGGTTCCTGGACAAATTGGAGCGATACGAATTTCTTTTCCGGTGGCTGGGCGGACTGCACCAATGGCTGGACCGACACGAATCCTTGCCCGGGACCAAATGGGCCTTTCATCAGCAAAACCGACGTGACCCTGCCGGCGGACGTGAACCCGACTGATATTGGGCAGATCACGGTGTCAGACGCGAACGGTAATGCTATTCTCATCGGCGACCTGACCACGCCCGCGCCGGGGAGCGTCATCAATATCAGCGCCACGGTGCAGGTGACTGCCGGCCCGGCGGCGCCGTTCGCGAATGGAACGGCTCATTTGCAGAGCACGGCGACCAAAGGAAAATGGAAGCATCAATTCACGCTTGCCGCTTCGGGCATGAACGCGAAATCGACTTACAAGCTGAACGTGAACGGCAAAACATCAGGCGGTGCCCGCAGCAGTAAAACCGGCCAGGTGACCATCAAGAAATTGCCCTCGCACGTGCCCGCGTTGCGTTCGCTGCGCCTATTGGACGCACGAGGCAACGAGGCGGCTTCGGCAAAGTTCTGAGGGTCGGATTTTTGAACAGGAGAGAACGGAGGAAACGGAGCAGCCTTCGCCGGGCTACGGCTCGCCAAGGGGAGCGGACTTTTTAACCACGGACCCGCCACGGCGGGACGGATAAAAACTCGTGTGAACTTGGCCCCACGGGCAGCAGAAGTCTCAACTTTCTCCAGTCTCAATTTTTCCCTGCGGGTTCATTCCATGCTGACAGAATCGAATGACGGTTGATTTCGCCACAAAGACGATCTGACCGTCTCGCTGCTCCAACTCGACGAAATCGGACAGAAGATCGCGCTCATGACGCGGGAATAATGTCTTCACTGCTTTGAACTGGACGTCCCGATATACCACGACTTTCAAGTTCCGTTCGGCGCAATAGACATCGTAACGCAAGTTGAGGTCCACTGGTTCACGTCGGGGACTTGATGGGTTCGGTTGCATGGGAATTTCGGGGGTGGAAGAGAAGTTTGGGATCAGTTCGGTCAGGATTTCCCGCCGCACCGCCTCGGTATCGATGTTCAGATTTTTAAATATGCTTGCCGCACCGCCTTCGCGCTGGCGCAGCAATCCGAGCAGAATGTGTTCGGTGCCAATATATGTATGGTCCAGATTTCGGGCTTCTTCGGAGGCAAACGACAGTGCCTCTTTCACTAATAGCGCGTAATAGGGCCGTTCACCGGATTTTTCGACCGGGCGCCGGCCTGCCAATGCTTCAAGCCGGGCACCGACGGTTTCTGAGTTTAGCTCGATCTTCGCGAGCACATTCACTGCCACGCCTCGTCCCAAACGAATCAATCCCATCAATACATGCTCAGTCCCGACGTATGAAAGGTTCAGCGCATCCGCCTCGTCGCGGGCCAGCACCAAAGCGCGTTGTGCGCGAGGCGTCAGATTGCCGGAAAAGTCAGCTTCGGAGGCGCGCGCGGGCGCTGCCGTTTCGTCAGGTTTCGAACCGTCCGCCGCCGCTGAACCAGCCTGATACAGTTTTAGAACTTCCGCTCGGGTCTTTTCGATATCCACATTTAATGCCTTCAAAACGTGGGCTGCGACGCCATCGCCTTCCCGCAGCAACCCAAGGACGATGTGCTCGGTGCCGACGTGTTGGTGCGCCATTGCCGTCGCCTCCTTGATTGCCAATGCCAGGACTTTTTTCACTCGCGGCGTAAAAGGGGGATTGCCAATCATTTTCTGGTCAGGCCCAATGCCGACCTGTTTGAGGACTTCGGCACGGACGGATTCCGAAGTTAATCCCATGTTGTGGAGTGCAGTGACCCCGGTGCCGCAACCCAAGACCAGCAATCCCAGCAACAGGTGCTCCGTGCCGACGAAGTTGTGGTTCAATTGCATCGCCTCCTTCCGCGACAGAGAGAGCGCCTTTTGGGCGTTGGGCGTAAAGTTCGTTGTTTGAGGGGGCGCTTTTGGCCCCTTCCAAAAAGTCTCAAGCCAGCTCATAGAAATTGCCTTGGCGGATAGGATACAGAATTCCTGGGGGAACGGGAGCCGAAATGTGATTTTGCGATCGAGCCCCGCCTTGCACTTTGGTGCGCGACGTGACGCGCCCGCCCTGCGCGGTAAAATGCGGCGGTCCAATGATTGGCGGCGGTCGTAGACCGCCGCTACATTTATGCAGACGCAGCTTTGGAGGCGGCGAGGTCGCTGCGGCGTTGGGACATGCTCTTGAAGAATTCGTAGCCTTCGCGCAGGCGGCGCACGCAGACGTCCTTGTCTTCCAACATCGTTTTGATGATGCGCAGGATGGGCTTCGGGCGCAGGTAGTAACGATGATAAAAGCGTTCCACGTTCTCGAAGATTTCGTCCTTGCTCAGGCCGGGGTATTCGAGTGCGCTTTGCTGGAAGCCGTCGCCTTCGACGAGGTCGGTCTTGTCTTTCTTGGTGAACCAACCATTCATTTTGGCCATGTCGTACAGCTCGGTGCCGGGATACGGCGCGGCGAGCGAGACTTGCAGTGAAAACACGTCGAGCTCTTTGGCGAAGTTAATCGTCTGCTCAATGGTTTCCCTGGTCTCGACGGGCAGGCCAAGGATGAAGGTGCCGTGAATCACCACGCCGGCCTGGTGGGAGGCTTTGGTGAATTTGCGCATTTCGTCGGTGGTGACGCCTTTTTTGATGCGCGTGAGGGTTTCATCGTTGCCGCTCTCGTAGCCGACGAGGAAAAGGCGCAGGCCGTTGTCTTTGAAACTTTTGATGGTGTCGTAATCGAGGTTGGCGCGGCTGTTGCAGCTCCAATGCGTGCCGAGCGTGCCGAGTTTTTTGGCGATTTCGCGGGCGCGTGGGAGGTTGGCGGTGAAGGTGTCGTCATCGAAGAAAAATTCGCGCACTTGCGGGAAGATTTTCTTCATGTAAGTCATTTCGTCGGCGACGTTCTGCGGGGAGCGGACGCGGTATTTGTGTCCTCCGATGGTTTGCGGCCAGAGGCAGAAGGTGCATTGGGCGGGGCATCCGCGGCCGGTGTAAAGGCTCACATAGGGATGCAGGAGGTAACCGATGAAATATTTTTCAATCTCGAGGTCACGCTTGTAGACATCCGCCACCCACGGAAGCGAATCCATGTTCTGGATCATTTCGCGCTCGGGGTTGTGTTTGATTTTGCCGTCGGTGTCCTTGTAGGAGA
The DNA here is from genome assembly GCA_036488095.1 of Verrucomicrobiia bacterium. Classification (GTDB taxonomy): domain Bacteria; phylum Verrucomicrobiota; class Verrucomicrobiia; order Limisphaerales; family DASXHY01; genus DASXHY01. The sequence continues at coordinate 6,545 of DASXHY010000546.1, forward strand.
GGCCGGCGATGCTGGCGAAGTCGCGGCCTTCGGCGACTTCCTTGCAGGTGAAATCGAATTCCTTGCGGCCGACCCAATCGATGGCGCGGGAGGCCTTGAGGGTTTCGGTGGGCAACACCATGGCGTGCGCGCCGACGAAGCCGATTTTGGTGGACGGTTTCTGGTCCTTGATGGCTTCGGCGACTTTGCAGTCGTTTTTAAACGAGGGCGTGGACGTGTTGATGATGACGTGGTCGTAATTTTTGGCGATGCGCAGGCATTCCTCGACGCCGATGTTGTGCGGGGGGCAATCGAGGAGCTTGGAGCCGGGGACGAGCGCGGCGGGCTGGGCGAGCCAGGTGGGATACCAATAGCTGGTGACTTCGCGCCGGGCCTGGTAACGCGCGCCGGCGCCGCCATCAAAACCATCAAAGCTCGGTGGAGATAAAAAAAGTGCGCTCATTCGTTAATTTTATTTTTCAGTTCTTAAAAAATCTAAAAATCGACCAACTGCCCTCACCCCTGCCCTCTCCCATCTGATGGGAGAGGGAGAAGCTGCTCCAGCGTATTGCAGTATCGCAAATTCTGAACTGTTCACGTGGACATCGGGTTCGGTTTATCTGTGCGAATCCGTGCCTCTCCGTTACTCCGCTTTTCCGTTTTCGCGAATCTTCGCCAGCAACTCGTCGCGCTGCGTGGTGTCGCCGGTGCCGCAACTGCCGCCGCTGCCCTCATGGTCGTGCGGCTCTTCGCGGCGTTGGAAAACGGATTGGGCGCCGTTCATGGCGGCGCGCGGCGAATTGATCGCCGCCTTCGCTTCGGCCAAGTGGCCTTTGCCGATGGACACGCCGTTGAAGGCGCGTGCGACCAGTTCAGGGGTGGCGGGATAATGCTTCGGTTTGGCGCCGAAGTTGTATTTGAAATTTTTCCAGTTGTCGCCGCGCTGATAATTGGTGCCGAGCGCGCCGCTGGGGTCGTAGCCGCAATGGACCATGCAGTTTTCGCAGCGCGGATCGCGCGCGACGCCGTTCACGACGCCGTATTTTTCCCAGTTCACTTTCGTGAGCATTTCCTGGTAGCCATCGTAATGGCCATCGGTCATGAGGTAACAAGGCGCTTTCCAGCCTTTGACGTTGTAAGTGGGGATGGCCCAAGCGGTGCAGGTGAGCTCGCGTTTGCCGGCGAGGAATTCCTGGTAAACGGGCGTGCCGAAAATCGTGAACTTTTCGCCCCATTGCTCGATGCGGGCGAATTTCTGGCGCGTCATCTTGCGGGTAAGGAAGAAATCCTCGGGCTGTTTGTTGAGGCGCTTGACCATGTCCTTCTTGGCGGCGTCGTATTCGTAACCGGGCGAAATGGTGTGGCCATCCACATCGAGCGACGAGAGGAACGCGAACATGTCTTCGAGTTCCTGGACGTCGGTTTCCTTGTAAACAGTAGTGTTGGTGGCGGTCTGGTAGCCGAGTATTTTCGCCATCTTGATGGCTTCGACGCATTCCTTGAAGACGCCTTCGCGCTCGACGATGAGATCGTGCGTGAATTCGAGTCCGTCCACGTGGACGTTCCAATACATCCATTGGCTGGGTTTGATGACGGATTTGACACGCGCTTCGGGGCCGGCCTTGCGGATTTGCTCGGCGTCTTTTTCCGAAATCAGTTTTTCGTCCAGCAGCTTCTTGACTTTAATTTCAGCCTCGGCATCATAGATACTGGCCAAATAGTCTCGCATTTTTTTCCGCATGAACATGCCGTTCGTGCAGATGTAAACGATGCGGCCCTGGCTGAGGACGCCGTTCACGAGTTCCTCGATTTTGGGATAAATGAGCGGTTCACCGCCGCAAATGGAGACCATGGGGGCATCGCATTCCTGGGCGGCAGCCAGGCATTTTTCGAGCGGCACCATGTCCTTGAGGCTGGTGGAATATTCTCGAATCCGGCCGCAACCCGTGCACGTCAAATTGCAGGTGTGCAACGGCTCAAGCTGCAAGACCATGGCGAACTTGGGAGTGCGCCGCAGCTTGTGCTTAATAATATGGCCGGCGATCTTCGCCGACAGAGCGAAAGGAAATCGCATAAGCTTATTTTTAGATTTTAGCTACTTGTTTGACTGGTTCGGCTGCGGGCGTAGGCCGGTCAGGGTGCGTCGGTGGGGGATCAGCCTTCAGCAAGCCTGGCAGGAAAAAGTCGAGGGGCGATATGCTTTTAGAAGCATTAATGCCCGAGCAACCCGCTACCAGTAGTAGCATGGCCAGGTAGGACGCGAA
>DASXHY010000619.1:0-4330 GCA_036488095.1 Verrucomicrobiia bacterium
ATCCTGTTGATCCTCGCCGCCCTGCAACCGTTTTGGCGCGGCGGTCCGGGGAAACAACGCCGTCTGCCCGTGCTGGTGGATTGCTCCGCGAGCATGAACGCGCTGGACAAGCCGGGTGGCGTCAGCCGGCTGGATGAAGCCAAGCGCCGCATCCGGCAGATGATCGACGGGCTCACCTCGGACCAGGAATTGTGCCTCGTCTCGTTCGACAACACCGCCCGCCAGCGCACGGGATTTACCAATAACAAACGCCTTCTGCGCGATGCGCTGGACCAAATCCAGGTCGAAGACGTGCCCAGCGATTTGGAACAGGCGTTGCGGCTGGTGCAGGCGATGGGCCGAAGCGAACCGTTTGACGAAGCGCTCCTTTTCTCCGACGGCAACTTCCCGCCGCGCGTGAATTTCGACCTGTCCTTCAAATTGAATTATCAGCGTCTCACACCGGCCGGCCCGAATTTCGGCATCACTGCTCTCAGCGCCCAACGCTCGGCGACCGGCGGATGGGATGTGTTCGTGCAAATCGAAGGTTCGCCCGACGCGGAAGGCAATGCCTCGGTCGAGTTGCTCCAGGACGGCACGTCCGCCGGAAACGAGCGTATCACCCTGGCGCGCGGCCGCGCGCAACGCATGGTGTTTCAAGTCAATGGCGATCGCGCCGCCTCGTTGCGCCTGCAATTGACCCCGGACGGCTTCGACTCGCTCGCGTCGGACAACACCGCTTATCTGGACCTGCCGCAATCGCGCCCGTTGCGCGTGTTCGTTCCCAAATCGATGATTTCGTACCGGCTCGCCTTGCAGGGCATTGTCGGAATCGAAGTGTTTCCGCAGCAGACCAGCGATGACGCTTCGGGCGCATTTGATTTGGTGATGAGCGACCGGCCGCAGGACATGAATCTCCCGGCGCGCACGCGATTGTCGGTCGGATTTATCCCCGCTGAATTGCAGCGATTGGTTGAACCCGGCACCAACGCGTCCCAGGTGGTGGACTGGCGTCGCGATGCGCCGGTGTTGCGCCATGTGCAACTCGCCGATTTGGTCATCCTCGACCAGCCGCGCTTCACGGCGAACGCCGGGGAAGGGGACCTGGAGAATCTCGGCTGGGAAGTGCTCATACACGGACAACGCGGACCGTTGTTGGTGCGCAAGCAAGGGCAGGATGCGGCGCAATTCGCGGCGTTGTTTAATACAGATCGCTCGACGCTGCCGTACCGCGTCGGCTTCCCCATTTTTGTCGCCAACGTCGTGCAAGCAGCGCTCGAGCAAGCCGGGCTTGCCGAGATCAACGCCAATCGCACCGGCGTGTTGCCGCCTCTGGCATTGACGCCGCGCCATCATTACGAAGTCCAGGCGCCGCAGGAGAAACTCGATCCGGTCACAGCCGACGAACGCGGAACGGTTTCAGGAGTGCGCGCTTCGCACACGGGTTATTATTCCTTCGCGGAGAACGGCGCAATGCAGCGCAAAGTCGGCGCTTCTCTGCTTTCGCCAACCGAATCAAGTTTGACGGGTGTTGAACAAATCCAATTCAACGAACGATTGCAAGTCGCCGCCGCCGCTGTCCCGGTAAAAACCGATCGCCCGTTATGGCCGCCATTGTTAATGGGCGGCTTGGGAGTGCTCATGGTCGAATGGTGGTTCTTCCAGCGCAAACCGGGAGGCTGGAAATGAGGCGGCCACGTTTGGAGGGCGTGCCGACCAGAGCACGTTTGGTACGATGGATTAACTCGTCCTCGTTCTCCTCCTCGTCCTCGATTCGTTGTTATTTCGAGAACGAGAACGAGGACGATAACGAAGAAACGCGACGGGTCGAAGGCCGGCGCTCCACCGGCAAACGCATCGGCATGTTTGCTCTCCTCATTGCGGTGCAATTCCTCGCCGGAAGCGTTCTCGCCGTGGACAAACTCCAAGCCGACCTCATTCCACAAGGACTTCGCACGCGGAGCGAATCTTCAATTCCAGTCGAGGCACGTTTTAAATGGGACGGGACGCGCATTCTCGAGGGCCACCTGGAAGTGGAGCTTCGCGAAGGCAATCGGGTTTTGGAACGCTACCGCAGCGGCGACCTGGCGCTAACGACCGGCGAGCAAACTTTTCGGATGTTTTTACCGCCGCCGATCGACCCGTATTCGGACACGCAGGTGGAGGCGCACATGAAATTCGTGACCGCTCACGAAGTCTTCGATTTGGATTATTCCATCCTGACCATGCCGACCCACAACGAACGTTCGCTGGCCGTGGGTTGGTGCAATCCCCGAAACAGTTCCGACTCGCAGGCGCTTGGCCTTCAGCAGAGCTTGCAGTTCGAACGATTCGCGCCGCTAACGGATGACACCGCCCGAAATTCGTTGCTCACGAGCCTCGTTCGGCTGGTTCCAGAAGATTTGCCGCTGCAACCGCTGGCTTACACCTCGTTCGACGTGATGGTCCTGACCGCGGATGGATTCGCGGAGGCGCGCGAGGGACAACTCCACGCGCTGGCCCGCTGGGTAAAAGGCGGCGGCAGTGTGTGCGTGTTCGTTGGCGGTAATCTGCGACTGCGCCATGTCGCGTTTCTAAATGAAATTGCAGAATCCAATCCTGAAAATCTTGCGTTTCTCGCCGATAGCATCGGCAATTTGTTGCCCAGTCGCGAGAAAATTTCATGCCTGCATTCCGGTATTGGCAGATGCGTCATTGTCATGGGCGATACGTCAGCCGTCTCGGCGGTGGATTCTTCGGTGTGGCGTCGCGCCGTCGCCTTTCTGTGGAAATTTCGCGCCGGCCAGGCGCAGGCCATCGCGAACACAGGTCATTGGGTGACAGCAACGAATGCTTTAGAGGAAAACGGAAATACAACGCCACAATCGTACGGTGCGTCACCAGGGATGACGTACGGGTCCGCACCTTCTTATTCAGTGCAACAAACCTCGCTCGGTGGCGAACTAATGGGCCAATTGATGCCGAGAACAGTCAGACTCATCCCCTTCAGCGCGCTGTTCGGCACATTGGGGCTATTCCTTGTGATGATTGGTCCAGTCGACTATTTTATCCTGGGATGGTTGGGCCGGCGGCGATTTACCTGGGTGTTGTTTCCAGTGACGAGCATCCTATTCATGCTCGCGACGGTTGCGATGGCCAATTATTACCTTGGCCGGCACAATCAAAGGCGTTCACTCATCGTGGTCGACATGGATAAAGACGGAACCGCAGTGCGCTGGAATCGCTATGAACTGATTTTCGCCGCCCGCGACAAACAGGCCGTGAACGAAGTCAAAGACGCGCTTTGGACGTCTCTAAAAGTGGCAGCATCCGATGACTCAACCTCTGGGTTTGATGATGAAAGTGCCGGTCGCAACACGAGCCCGCCGTGGTACGAGGGCGCTGTCCCGGTGCATTTCCGCGCCAGTGAATCGCTTCACCAGTGGCAACCGAAGCTGAATCGGATTTTTTCCTTCGAACCGCCGCCCGCGCCGCTGCTCGCGAATTGGAGCGAGATCGAAAAGGCCTGGCCCGACTTAAAAGCAATCCGCGTGAAGCTTTCCGAAAAAACCCCGTTCACGGGAGATTTGTGCGCAATTTCAAGTGCCGGCGGCGTGACATTCGATCCCGGGTCTGCACATCGACCGGGTGCCCAATCAGCGGCACAACCGGTTGAATTCGATTACAACCCCACTAGACGCCAGTCACACCATGTGACTCTCACCGCGACTAATTGGATTTTGGCGCATCCGATTCTTTCGGATTCGTGCCTCGGCGGGTCGGAGGGTCTGCAGTCGCTCGTTTCACAGGTCTCCCCAAACGGCGGCGCAAATTTCGAAGATCTGCCGGCTATGGACACCGAGGCTGGCGATTCCACCCTGGCCATCGTAACGCAATCCGGCGATGACATCATCGTTTACCGGAGATTTTTTCATGGAAACTGAACCGCCAATTCCCATCGTCAACATCGAACGGCTGAATGTATCTTACGGCCGGCAAGTTGCCGTGCGCGACCTGTCGCTCACGATTCCACGCGGCGAAGTTTTCGGATTCATCGGACCCAACGGCGCCGGCAAGACCACCACGATTAAAGTGCTGGCGACGCTTCTTAGGCCGACGACCGGCACCGTGCGCGTCCTCGGCACGGACGTGACGCAATCACCCCAAACGGTCCGCCGCAGCATTGGTTACGTTCCGGATTCGTTTGGCGTTTACGAAGACCTGAGTGTGGCGGAGTATCTGCACTTTTTTGCGGCAGCGTATCGAATCGATCGCAATAAACGCGTGGGGACGGTGAAGGACGTCCTCGCCCTGACGGATTTAAGCAACAAAGCCGCGTCGCAAGTGGATGCCCTGTCGCGCGGCATGAAAC
>DASXHY010000631.1:0-2894 GCA_036488095.1 Verrucomicrobiia bacterium
GGAGCCGACGTGAGGAGGCTCTATATTTTTTCCAGTCTGAGTCTCGTTACCTCGGCTGCCACGAGAATTGCGCTTAAAATGCGGAATCACGGCGCGGCACGGCAGCAATACGCCATAAAGATTGATGTCCATCGCCCGGCGCCATTCATCCAGCGATACCTCTTCCGTCGCGCCCATGGGACCGTAAATGCCCGCGTTCAGCACCAATGCCTCCAATGTCCCAAGTTCGCGCACGGCAAAATCAACCAGCGCATTTACCTCTGCTTCCCGGGAGACATCACATGTTTTCGCCACGACTTTTTGAGCGGGAAATTTCTTCGCCAGCTCGTCGCGAGTGGCAAACAACTCTTTTTCATTCCGCGCGCACAGCGCCAGGTTCGCGCCTTCGCGTAGAAAATGTTCAGCAATAACTTTTCCGAGACCCTGGCTGCCGCCCGTGATGAGCGCGTTAATATTTTTGAGTTTCATAGTGGCACGGGCGTCTCGCCCGTGCGTTTCAATAGCTGGACACATTCATTGCGCGCGGCCAACCGAAAGATGCTCAACACCGCCAATACTTTTCAATTCCTTTTCCAGAAATCGATTGGCGTCCACAATAACCGGCTGGCGCATCTGTGGAATAATCTTCGCCCAATCCGCCTGGCGAAACTGCGGCCATTCCGTGCAGACGACGGCGGCATCGGCGGTCTGCAGGGCGGCCGCCGCATCGCTCGCGAGCGAAATTTTGTCCAACTCTGCCGGCAGACTTTTAACCGCTGGGTCAAAGGCAATCACCCGCGCGCCGGCGCCCAAGAGCTTTTGACAAAGCTCCACCGCCGCGCTTCGGCGCAACGTGTCCGTATTCGTCGTGTAAGTCAGTCCCAGGACGGCGATATTCTTTCCCCGTAATTCACCGACTCGCGATTGCAACCGGCGAAACGCCCAACTGCGATGCAAATCATTGCTCTGCTTGATGGCGGGGATCACCGAAATTGTTTCGCCTTTCGCGTTCGCCAATTTAGTGAGCGTCACCACATCGCGCGCCAGCGTGCCGCCCGCGAACGGTCCGCCCGGCCCCAGGTAAGCCTTTGGTCCGATGCGCGGTTCGCTCTTCAGGCCGGCGGAAACTTCCTTCGCGTCCGCGCCGACCTGCTCGCACAACCGTGCGATTTCGTTGATGAATGTGATCGAGAGCGCCAGAAATGAATTCAACGCGTGCTTCACCATTTCCGCCGACTCCGTCCGCATGAACAAAATCTGCGGCGTGAACGGCGCAAACAATTCTTCCAGCACCTGCCTCTTTGCGTCGTCGCGGATGCCCACGATGACGCGCTCGGCCTTTTCGAAGGAATCAATCGCCTTCCCGAGCCGCAGGTTTTCTGGCGAGCAGGCAAAGTGGAATTGCGAAAATTCTTTTTCGAGTTGCGCGCACGTTCCGACCGGCAGTTGCGCCGAAATCAATACCAACGCATCCTTCGGCAAATGCGCCAGCGCGCTGCGCAGATTATCCAGAACGAACGGCACATCCGATTCATCGTTTTCATTGACCGGCGTGTCGTAAGCGACCCAGAGCACGTCGGCCTTTGCGCAAGCCGCCTCTGGGTCCGTGGTGAAAGAAAGTTTTTTGGCGGCGATGCCCGAGGCGAGCAATTCGTTCAGGCCTGGCTCGAAAAGCGGCGCCTTGCCCGAATTTAAATTCGCGACGTTCGCGGAATCGAAATCCAAACCGGTGACCTGGAAATGTTTTGCGCAACAGCCCGCCGTGACGCTGCCGAGATGCCAGAGGCCGAGGACGGTGACATTCATTTGCGCGCGTCGTAAACCCACTGGTTTTGCTCCAGCCATTTCACAGTTCGAATAATGCCCTGCTCAATCGTGAGCGCCGGTTTCCATCCGGTCGCGCGGACCTTTTTTGTATCGAGAAAAATAAACGGGTTGTCGCCCACCCAGCCGCGGTCGCCGCCGGTATAGTCGATGCGCGGCTTGAGATTGAGCGCGCCGCAGATGAACTGGATCGAGTCGTTCACCCGCACATATTCGTCCGTGCCGAGGTTGTAAACTTCCACTCGATGTTTGGCGTCCCTGGCCTTGCCCATTTTCATGACGTGCAACATGGCGTTGAGGCAATCGCCCACATAGAGGTAAGACTTACGCTGCGTGCCGTTGCCGAGAACCTTTAAATAATCGGGATGATCGATCAATTGCTTGTAAAAATCGTGCACGTGTCCGTGCGTATAGCGCTCGCCCAGGATCGAAACAAACCGAAAAACGTAGCCCTCGAATTTATACCCCTCGCAATACGCGTGAATCATCCCCTCGCCAGCGAGCTTCGACGCCGCGTAAAGCGAAGTCTGGATCGGAAACGGGCTGTTCTCCGGCGTGGGAATGATTTCCGCCTCGCCATAAACCGAACCGGTGGACGCGAAGGCGATCGTCTTCACGCCGTTGGCGCGCATGGCTTCCAGCACGTTGAACGTGGCCACCGTATTTTGCTGCAAATCCTTCGAGGGATGCTCCAGACCGAAGCGCACGTCCGCGTTGGCTGCGAGGTGAAAAACCGTGTCGCAACCGGCCATCGCCTTAGTCAGCGCCGGGAGATCCAGGTTATCGCCGCGGATCAGCGTGAAATTTGGATTTTGCCGCGCGGACGCGACGAAATTCTCCTGCCCGGTGGAAAAATTATCCCAGCCAACGACCGGCACGCCCTCGCGCAATAAAAGATCCGCCAGTGAACTGCCAATAAATCCGGCGGCGCCGGTTACAAAAACTCGTCTCATACAGGGCGGGAAAGTTGACGAGTTGCATCGTTTTTGGCAAGCATTACAGCGCATGCCCGCCCAAAAGACTTGAACGCGCCCTAAAGAAAGCCCAGTTTTGCCCGCCGACACGCGCCAGAATTTGATGAACCCGCCATC
>DASXHY010000634.1:0-4302 GCA_036488095.1 Verrucomicrobiia bacterium
CGGGCAATACCGGAATCGCCGAATTCTTCACTGTTGCTGAATTCGCGGATTTCAGGCAAGGCGACTATCGGTGGTCAGAAGGAAACCGAAGTGAACGCCAGGCCGTCGCCTTAATGGTCCAAAAGTAGGAGACGAGGTGACGAGTCTCTGATTTCCTACGCTTTGATAGAATTAGAGACTCGTCACCTCGTCTCCTACAAGGAAATGGATTTTTCAACGGGCCGCCAGCAGCCGCATGGCCGAAAGCTAAACTTGGGCTACCAGGGCCGGCAAGGTTTTCACCAGTTCAACCAGGGCTTCGAAACCGACCGGTTTGACCAGATACGAAGTCGCGCCGAGATCGTAGGCGCGCTTCACATCAGCATCGTGGTTCGAAGAAGTTAATACCACCACGGGCACCCGTTTCAATGAAACCTCCGACCGCAGCCAAGTGAGCACATCGAACCCACTCACTCGCGGCATTTTCAAATCCAGCAGGATAAGCTTCGGCAGGGGATGGCGGACCCGATCGGAAAAGTCATTTGTGCCACGCAGGTATGCGATAGCCTGATCGCCGTCGCTGACCGCCTGGAGATCAAAAACCACGCCCGCTTTTCGACACGCATGTTCAAAAAGCAGCGTGTCGTTCGGGTCATCTTCAACGTGCAGGATGGTGGTCATCGCAGCGCTCAATACTAGTAAAACTACCTGGTTAAAGGTAGTCCTCGTTTCGCGTTGCGCAATGACTATTCACGCCGCGGGCAGTTCCAGCCAGAAGCGGCTGCCGGTGCCGCCGGCGGATTCCACGCCGACGCGGCCACTCATCCGCTCCGCGGCTTTGCGGACAATTGCGAGGCCGATTCCTGTCCCGGGATAGACGTTGGCGCCATGCAGGCGTTCAAACATCCGGAAAATCCGCTCGTGATATTCCGGCGGGATTCCGATGCCATTATCTTCGACCCAGAGCCGGACAAATTTGCCATCCAATGCCGAGAGGCGGGCGTCTAGGACGGGGACGCCGTTGGATTTTTCCTCCGCGCTCTCGATTCTTGAAGTTGTTTCCTCAGCGTAGATGCGCACATGTGGGCGCGTTTCCGGCCGCACAAATTTGAGCGCGTTGCTCAGGAGATTGGAAAGGATTTGATTGAGAATGGCCGCGTTCGCTTTGACGGGCGGCAGCGGGGGACATAGGTCGACCAGGGCGCCGCGGGCTTCAATTTCCTCGGAGAAACGATCAAGCGCCGCATGCACTTCGGCTTCCAGGCTGACTTTGCTCACCGGCATGGCGGTATGCGCCAGGCGGCCGTAGGCCAGCAAATCCTGCACAAGCCGATCCATCCGTTGAGCGGCGTTGGAAATGCGCCGGGCGTAATCGCGCCCGCGCTCGTCCAGGCGCGACCCGTACTCGTCCAACAGAATGTTCGTAAAGCTCGCCATGCCCCGCAGCGGAGCGCGCAGATCGTGGGCCACGTGATAAAGCACGCCTTCCAGCGACTGGATGCTTTGCGCGAGGTTGGCGGTGCGTTCGGCGACGCGGTGCTCCAATTCCGTGGCGTAGCGGCGCAATCGTTCCTCACTCTCGCGCAAGGCGATTTCGGACAACTTCAATCGTGCCGCCGCTTGTTCGGCGGCCCGGCGCGCCCGGCCCTCGGCGCGGGTGAGGTAAAACATTACGAAGCTCAGGACCGCGCCGCCTAAAAGCACCGACAGCACAATCCAAGTGCCCTCCAATTCGGGCTGAGCATGAAAGCGCGCGGTCCAGGTGCGACCGCTCACGTCCAGCGCGGTGATTTCACCGAATGTTTTTCGAAATGGCATCGCGCCCGCCGCATTCTTGGCGGAACGACAAAGCAGGTTCGCGGAATCGGTGTTGGTGCCGTCGAAAATCTCCAATTCCGTCCCGATGCTTTCGTTCTGCAAAATGCTCGCGAACAAATCCCCGGCGCGGAAAACGCCAAAGGCAAATCCCTGCAGCCGCGCTTGCCGTTCCGCGACAGTCTCCGGCACAGTCCCGCCCTTATACACAGGACAATAAATCAGGAAGCCCGACTGTTTCGAAGGATCCTCCAGGAGCGCAACTTTGCCCGAGGCGGCAGTATCGCCGGTGTCGCGCGCGCGTTCCATCGCTCCCCGCCGGATCGGCTGGGTGAACATGTCGTAACCGGTCATCGACTCGTTACCGGCATTTTCCGGTTCGACATAAATCACCGGATAATAGTCCACGTCCGCAGTTTCGGGCCAGATGTGAAAGTGCTTCTCGCCTTGCTCACTCATGGAAGCGGACAGATGCTCCTTGTCCGGCGCCGGCACACGCGGGGCGAAACCGATTGCCTGGACGCCGGGATAATTTTCCAATACTCGCAAGCGTTCGACGTAGGTTTTGAATCGGTCCCTGGTCAACTCGTTCTCAATGGTGATGAAGCCGGCAGTCCCGTGCAGCAGCGCCTGGTATACTTCAAATCGGGACCGAACGGTGGCGCGCGCGCGCAATACCGCAGTTTCAAATTGCGCGCGCGACCGTAATTGAATGGTGCGTGACGCGTAATAGGCGGCCAGGAGTGTCAGCGCCAGACCGGCCGATAGCACGATCCAGGGAAAAAAGCGGTGGGTAATTCGCAGCGCGGGATGCAGGTGAATCAGGCCGGACGGGGCTTCAGCCGAGGAAGCCGCGGCGCTTTTGCCCTGAGGTTGTTTTTCTTCACCCATGCGCTGGTATGAAACTCGAGGAATCGGAAATACCCCCCGCACACTAACACGCGAACGGCATCTTTCAACCTGAGGTTCAAAAAATTCGGAGCGGTTCAATTAAAAAAGCCACCTCGCCCTAAAAGATCCAGTCGTTCTGGCTAAAAAACATCAGAGTTGGAACAAGAGATTAAAAAGTGCGCATTCGGGTTTTACTGCAAGGCAGGCATCGCCCAAAACGGTACAGCCGGGAAATTGCTCCAGCAAGTCAGGCTGAACCGGACGTGAGTCTCACGGGCAATTGGAGGCCAAAAACGGGACAAAAGTGTACGACAACTGTGACCCGAAAAAAATCAGGCGATTTACCGCCCAAAAGCGAACGCCTGATTTAAGAATGGCGGATATTTTGCTACAAACGCATTCGTTACATGCCGAGCACAACGTTAACCCCAGGCGAAGAAGCGCAGTTGGCGCAGACGATCGAGATGTTTGAAGTCATCACGGAGTCGCAGCCAAGTGACTATCAATCGCTGGAAATCCTCAAAGAGGCCTATTCGAAATTGGGCCGCGAACAGGATGTCGTAAAGACGTCCAAACGCATTGCCCAGGCGTATGTGCAAATGGGACAGCTTTCCTCGGCGATTCTCGAATATGAGACGATTCTGCAGCGGTTCCCGGACGATCCGGACGTGCAGAAGGCGCTGAAACAGATCGAGAGCAAGGCAAATAATATTTCCGAACAGTTTCCCGCTGCCGAAGCTCCCGCCGCCAAGGCTCCCCCGTCTTCGAACGGCAAGGCCCCAAAAGCATCGAGCAAGGCCAGCACCGACAAAGTGGACGACGGCCGGCAGGCGATGCACAAAATTTTCGTGGACGGCAAAATTATTTCCGCCGGCGATTTCGATCTTTGCTGGGTGGCGCCGGACCTGTCCCGCACGCCGGAAACGGTGAGTGAACCGTTTGTGCAGTTGCTGGCGCAAAAGGGGATTGTCGCGGTCGAGAAGGCATTGAAGATTCTTTCGGACAAATCGCGCGTGGGATACCTGTCGCTGGACAAGTACGAAATGGACATCGACCTCGCCCGGAGTTTTCCGGCGGACGTCTGCCGGCGCTGGTGCGTGCTGCCGTTCGACCGCATGAGCAAATCGATCCTGGTGGCGACGGCCAATCCATTCAACCAGCAAGCCGCGAAGGAATTGGCCGAAGCGACGCAGAACCGGCTGCTCTGGTATTTGACGGACCCGTCCGAGTTGATAAAAAATCTCCGCAAAGTTTTTCGCTGAGCCATGCCTCCTGTAAAATCATTTGGTGAACGAATTGCCGACGCCCTGGTCGATGACGGCCTGTTGAGCGCGCGGCAGATCGAGGAATTGGTCGAACAACAAAAGCAGGGCGGCACGCGTCTGCTCAAGCTCATCCTCGAGAAAGCCTACGTCAGCGAGCAGGACATGGCCGTATGCATGGGTCGCGTCCTGAATACTCCGCCCATCAATCTTTCGCGTGTCACGATTTCGATGGACCTTGCCGATTTGTTGCCGCGCGAGGTCGCCCAAAATCACAAGGTCGTGCCCGTTTCGCGCCTGGACAACAAATTGTTCCTCGCCATGGCCGACCCGCTCAACGTGCTGGCCCTGGATG
>DASXHY010000638.1:0-6965 GCA_036488095.1 Verrucomicrobiia bacterium
TTGTCCTCAAGCCGTTTCACTTGAGCCATCGTGATATTTTTCCGGCGCCGGAATTTTTCAAATCCGTCCGGGCTGTCGAAATAAATCATCGGCGCTTTGCGGATCATGAAAGTCTGGGCGCCCATCTGGCTGAGGTTCGCCTCGACATTATGCTGCAGCACGCGCATAGCGGTCATCACCACGATGATGGAAAACACCCCGATCAGCACGCCCAGCAGCGTCAGCGCCGAGCGCAACTTATGTGCCGCCAAAGCGCCCATGCCCATGCGGAAGCTTTCGTTGAGCTCGGCGAGAAGGAGGGTTGGTTTGTGGAATCTCATTCGTTCCTAAGTGCGTCGACCGGATTCATCCGCGCCGCGCGCCATGCGGGAAAAAAGCCCGCCAGCACCCCCGTCACCAGCGCCACCAGCAGCGCGATGCCGACGACGTTCAACGACAACACCGCCGGCATCATCTTTTGCATCAGCAACGTCAAAGGCCACGCGATGGCCAGTGCGATGCCTCCGCCGATGAGGCAAATGCTCGCGGCTTCGATGAGAAATTGCAGGAGGATGGTCCGCCGCTTTGCTCCAATGGCTTTGCGAATGCCGATCTCGCGCGTCCGCTCGGCGACCGAAACGAACATGATGTTCATGATGCCGATGCCGCCCACAAACAGCGAAAGCCCGGTGACAAAAAGGCCGATGGCTCCAATCGTGCCGGCGACGGTGTGAAACATCGTGAGGATCTGGTCCTGTTGATTGATGGCGAAGTTGTCCGGATCGTTGGGCGCGAGCCGGCGCAGGCGGCGCATCACCAGCCGCAATTCGTCTTTCGCCTCATCTTCCTGCGCCATGTCTTTCACCTTCACCTGGATTTCCAAATCGGGCGTGTCGTCGAAATGCGAAATATATTCCGGCATCGGAATCATCACCTGATTATCGATGTTTTTATCGACAAAACCGCCTTGTTTATCGAGCACACCCACCACTTCAAACGGCACGTGGCCGATCAGTACCTTGTTTCCCAGCGGCGATTCGTTTTGAAAAAGATTGGTGGCCACCATAGCGCCTATCACGCAGGCGGACCGGCCGAAATCGCATTCCGCGGCGGAGAGAAAACGGCCTTCGGCGACCGTAAATCCCATGGTGTGCATGAAATTCTCCGTCGTGCCAATAATGGAAACCCCGCCAGAACTGCGCTTCTTGTATTTCACCGGCTCGTCGGTGGACGCCACGGAAGTCACGGCACTGGCAAGCGTGAGTTGGTCCGCCAGCCCATCCGCTTCGGAGAGCGATAGCGCCGGGCGCTTTTTCGAATCGCGCCATTCCTGGTACGATTGCATAAACCAGGAACCGCGATCCACATACAGCACATCGCCGCCGATGAACGAAATGCTTTTCTCGAACGCGCGATTAAGCCCTTCAATAGCCGTGCCCATCAGCGTGACCGTCACGATGCCGATGACAATGCCAAGCGTCGCCAGCACGGACCGCAACCTGTTCGCGCGAATCGCGCCCCAGGAAATGGCCAGGCCTTCGCGAAGCTCGGTCCAAAAATTCATTGGGAGGATAAGTGGATTGTTGGATTAATGGATGGATGGATTGGTGGATGGCAGAGTATCGCCCCAGTCGTTCTTTTCACCTTTGCTTTCGAGCGATTCAATCAGACGCAAGAGCTTGTTTTCTACTTCGTAGTGCAATTGATCGAACTCTTCAAATTTGTTATCGGATAAAGCTTCGACGGCTCGCAATCCGACTGCCCGCGTCAGAGTTTCACCCAGAGAGCCCTTGGCGATGTAAAGGTACTGCAAGTATTCAGGCAATGATCGACGCCCATAACCTTCTCCAATATTTGCAGACACGGATTGAGCAGCGTCTCTGAATTGCGATTTGAGTTTAAAATCGGATATGCTTTCAGATAAGCGATAAGCCATGATAAATAAATCGATGCCACGCTGCCATGCCTCGAGCTTCATGTAACCTCGATTCAAATTCCTTCGTTTTGTATATTCCATAAGAGCAATAAGGTTCGAGAGCTATCCCCACAATCCATTCATCTAAAAATCCACTAATCCATTTATCCCCGCACCCTCTCGTCACTGGCAATGAGACCATCGCGAATGCGGATGACCCGGTGCGCATGGCGGGCGATGTCCTCCTCGTGAGTGACCAGGATTATCGTGTTGCCGCGTTTCCAGAGCTGCTCGAACAACCCCATCATTTCCTCGCCGGTTTTCGAATCCAGATTTCCCGTCGGTTCATCCGCGAGCAGAATCGAGGGCCGGTTCACCAGCGCGCGCGCCACGGCCACACGTTGCCGCTGACCGCCGGAAAGTTCGTTCGGCCGATGATGAATGCGATCGCCCAGGCCAACGTTCGCCAGCGCTTCAAGCGCGATGCGACGGCGTTCGTCACTGGGAATGCCGGAATAGATCAGCGGCAATTCCACATTGCGCAGCGCATCGGATCGCGGCAGCAGGTTGAACGTTTGAAAAACAAAACCGATTTCCTTATTTCGCACTTCGGCGAGCCGATTGTCATCCATCTCGCTCACCTGGATGCCGTTCAGTTCGTATTGCCCGGCGGTGGGCGTATCCAGGCAGCCGATCAGGTTCATCAAGGTGGATTTGCCCGAGCCGGACGGCCCCATGATGGCGACATATTCGCCGCGCTGAATGTTCAGCGAGACCTCCCGCAATGCGTGGACCGTCTCCGCGCCCATCTGGTAGCGGCGCGAAATATTTTGAAGTCGAATGAGGCTCATGTTTTGTAGCGGCGGTCTGTGACTTCAGCCATTTTCAGCACTGGCGGGCTCTACATTTCTTTCTTTTCACCGCCAATCGGCGCTTTGCCTTTCACAATCTTTTTGCCGTCCTCCAAATCGTGGCTGATGGCATGATAACCGCCCGAAACCACTTCCTGTCCCTCCTTCAAACCCTCGGTCACCTCCCAATAATTGTCGTCACTGATCCCGATTTTCACCGGCACCATTTTCACGTGATCGCCCTCCACGACAAACACCACATCCACCTGTTTGGGCGCTTCCTTCGATTTTTTGTCGCTCTTCACGGCGTTTGTGTCCGACAGCGATGACGCATTTGTGCCCGCCGCCGGCGAATTCGTTTTGGCCGGGTCCTTCACGGCATTTTTGTCATTGGGCAATCGCGCCGTCACGCTTGCGATCGGCACGGACATGACATTCGTTCGCGAGCGGCTCTCAATCTCCGCCGTCACCGACATCCCCGGGCGGAACAATTCCTTTTCCTTGATCCGGATATGCACTTCAAATTTGGTGGCATCTCCGGTAGCGGCGCCGCCGCCGCTTAACGCGCTCGCGGCACTCGATCCGAAACCTTTCGCCGAATTGGCCACTTCCGTGATGGTGCCGTTGAATTTCTGGTCCTTGAACGCATCCACTTCCAGGTGCGCGTTCTCGCCGGGTTGCATCAGCACCACGTCCATTTCGCCTACGTCCACTCGCGCCTCCATTTCGTTCAGGTCGGCGACCGTCATGATTTCCGTGCCCATGTTGAACGACGTGCCCAGCACGCGTTCGCCCAGTTGCGATTTCAATTGCACCACCGTGCCGTTAATTGGCGAAATAATGGTCGTCTTGCTCAAATCGGCGTTGGCGTTGTCCAGGCCGAACTTGGCCTGGTCCACCTGGTGTGATGCGGTTTCAAGCTGCAACTTGGCCACTTCGTAAGTCGTTTTGACATCGAGAAAAACCGAATCCGAAACCAGCTTGTGCTGGAATAATTCCACGTTGCGTTTGTATTCCGCTTCCGCCTTGTCCAATTGCGCCTGCGCCAGGCTTTTGTTCGCGAGCGCCGACCGATAATTCGCATCCGCCGAATCGCGCGTGGCCTGGTAATTGTCCGGCTTGATTTGCACGAGCAGGTCCCCTTTCTTCACGCGCTCGCCTTCCTTCACCGGCAACGCCACAATTTCACCCGCGACCTCCGGGCTGATGACCACCTGCGTGACCGGTTGAATTTTGCCGTTCGCCACGACAATTTCCGTGATGTTCCGCCGCGCGACCTTGTCCGTCTGGACGATGATTGGCGGTTTCCTTCCGCGAAAAGCGAGCGCGAGCGCCACCAGCAGGATCACCAGTCCGCCGATAATGAAGAAAAGTGTCTTGCGGCCCTTTTTGGATTTTTTGGGGACCGAGGCAATAATCGGCGGCGCGGCCATGAGTGGCGCGGGAGTGGGTGCGTTTTCCATAATGTTTTGCGCGTTACAAGAGGAATGGACAGTCGCCAGCGAACTGCGTCACGTAGACTGTGCCTCTTTTAATCACACAAAGAGAATGGCGAAACCACGCGAAAGTGTCCAGCCGCGACATGGGGTGAGAACGCTTTGGAGCGCCGGCGTCCCGCCGGCCAGTATCGGAATCGCCTCACAAGGTTCCGATTTTTTATCGTCAACCCGAACTAGAAAATATAGATTCGCGCTCCGGTGATTTTGAACTTCGTCCGATATGCTTTGCTGTCGTGGATTTTGGTTTTTGGCGGGATCCTCCCGGCAAATTGCCAAAATGCGCGCCGTGAATTCAAGAATCCCGTGGCCGCTCACGGCCAGGATCCTTGGGTCCTTCGCAGCGGCACGAACTACTTCTTTTGCGAATCCCACCGGAACGGTGTTTGGGTGAATCGCGCCGCCCGCCTCGAAGACATCGGCCTCGACCACTGGAAACGCGTCTGGCAGGCTCCCACCGACACGCTTTACTCGCGCGAGGTCTGGGCGCCCGAACTGCATTTCCTCCAGGGCAAATGGTACATTTACGTCGCCGCGGATGACGGCGCCAATCCGCATCATCGCATGTATGTCCTGGAAGGTGGCTCAGTCGACCCGCAAGCGCCCTTCACTTTCAAAGGCAAAATCGCCGCGCCCGATGATTGTTGGGCCATCGATGGCACCGTCCTCGAAATGCCGGGCGGAAAACTTTATTTCATTTGGGCCGGCTGGCCGGGAGCCGCGGACGGCGTCCAGAATCTTTATATCGCGCCCATGAGCAACCCCTGGACAATCAGCGGTGAACGAGCCTGCATCTCGCAGCCGGACCGCCCTTGGGAACAGCACGATTTTCCGCACATCGACGAAGGTCCGGAAACACTCTGGCACGATGGCCACCTGTTCGTCATCTTTTCCGCGAGCGCGTTTTGGGACGATGACTATTGCCTCGGCCAACTCACATGGACCGGCGGCGACGTGATGAATTCGCATTCCTGGATTAAAACACCGCAACCCGTCTTCGCGCACACCGATGATGTCTTCGGGCCCGGCCACTGTTCCTTCGTGAAATCGCCGGATGGCAAGGAAGATTGGATCGTGTATCACGCACTCATCGCGCGCGGCGCCCGTCAGCGCGACGTCCGCATCCAGCCCTTCACCTGGAACACCGACGGCTCGCCGAATTTCGGCAAACCCGTCTCACCCACCGTCAGCCTTCCGCTGCCGTCAGGAGAAAATTGACCGATGCGAGAATTAGCCCCAATCATAAATCGTAAATCGCCTGCCGAGCCGAAGCTTCTGAGCGAAGGCTGGTAAATCGTAAATCAAAGATGGAAGCCAACGAGCCAAAAAACCCAAACACCCCCGACAGTTCGGGAAAAGCCGAACCAGTGGTCGTTTCGCAGGTATTGTCCACGTTCACGGAGAACTTCGGGATGACCAAAACAGCCGCGGCGGGCACCGTCCTTTTTATCGCGGCAGTGATCATCGCGGCGATTTTTTGGTCGATTCATTCCGCCCCGCCGAAAACCCTGATTATGACGAGCGGACCGCCCGGCAGTTCTTACGAACACTTTGCCGAAAAATATCGGAACGAGCTGTCGAGCAACGGAGTCACCTTGAAAATTCTCACATCAGAAGGCTCCGAGGAAAATCTCCGGCGTCTCTCGGATCCTAAATTTCGCGTTGATATTGGATTCGTTCAAACCGGCGAATCCGAGGCCGACAAATCCACCCTGCTTTCTCTCGGCAGCATTTCCTACCAACCGCTGTTGATATTTTATCGAAGTGCTTCGCCGGTAAATCTCTTGTCCGATTTCGCCGGCAAAAAACTCGCCGTCGGCGCTCCCGGCACAGGCGCCCGGACACTCGCGCTGACCTTGCTCGCAACGAACGGTGTCCGATCCGACGGGTCAACCACCTTCTCGGATCTGGATGCTGAAGAGGCAGCGAAAGCTTTGTTGGACGGCAAAGTCGACGCCGTTTTTCTCATGGGCGATTCCGCCTCGTCTCAGACCATGCGCACTCTGCTCCGCGCGCCCGGAGTCCAGATGTTCGATTTCAAGCAGGCCGATGGTTACACGCGCCGATTTTCGTACTTGAACAAGCTGGACTTCCCGCGCGGGTCGATTGATTTCGGCAAGGACCTTCCGCCTTATGACGTGCACCTGATTGGTCCCACGGTGGAATTGGTGTGCCGCGTGGGATTGCATCCGGCCGTGTGCGATTTGTTGCTGGACGCAGCCAGGGAAATCCATGGAAAGGCCACACTGTTTCAACACCGGGGCGAATTTCCGGCGTTGCTCGAACAGGAATTGAAAATCAATCCCGAAGCCACTCGCTACCACGCATCAGGCAAACCTTTCCTTTATAGTTCCCTGCCGTTTTGGCTCGCCAGCCTGATAAACAGGCTGCTCGTGGCTATTGTGCCGATGGTGCTGTTGTTGATTCCGGGGTTGAAGCTGGTGCCGATGGCCTACAAAATGCGCACGCAATTGCGGATTTATCGCTGGTATCGCAACCTGCTGAAAGTCGAGCGCGATCTGTTCGGCGAAATGACACCCGCCAAACGCGATGACTTGCGCCGCCGCCTCGATCACATCGAGGAATCAGTCAACCGGATGAAAGTTCCGGCGTCCTTCGCCGGACAATTCTATGGGTTGCGCGAGCACATCGGCTTTGTGCGTCAGCGCATTGGGAATGGATGAATAACTTATCACTTGGCGTGGACGGCCCTAATCAACAGCA
>DASXHY010000676.1:0-5586 GCA_036488095.1 Verrucomicrobiia bacterium
CCACCGAAGACAATTCCCAAAGCGGCGTCGGCGACCCCTGGCTGGAGATGATCCGCGCACTGTTTCCCTTCAAGATCAACAGCGCGCAAATTCAGGAGGGCTCGGTTCATTTTCGCGCCTATCAAACCGCGAAGCCCCTGGACGTGTATCTCTCGCATCTGAACGGCTCCATCGACAATCTCAGCAACGTCCGCGACGAGTCAAATCCCCTCCTGGCAACCGTCGAGGCGAACGGCATGGCCATGGACCAGGCGAAATTCAATTTCAAAATGACCCTCGACCCGTTTTCCTACCGGCCCACGTTTCACCTCGCGCTGCGTTTGCTCGGATTGGATGTCACCAAAATCAACGACCTCGCTCTCGCCTACGGGAAATTTGATTTCAAACGCGGCTGGTTTGATCTGGTCCTCGAAGCCGATTCCAAGGAAGGTCAAATGACCGGTTATGTGAAACCATTGTTTCGCGACCTGAAAGTCTTCAGCATTTCGCAGGATGTGAAGGAAGACAACCCGCTGCAATTTTTCTGGCAGGCGCTCGTGGGCTTCACCACCAACATTCTCAAGAACCGGCCGCGCGACCAGTTCGGGACGTTGATCCCGTTTTCGGCGGACGCCACCAGCACGACCTCCGCCGATATCCTGGCGACGATTGGCAACATCCTGCGGAACGCTTTCGTTCGCGCCTATCTCCCGCGCCTGGAAAACACGCCGCAAAACACCGACATACTTCAATTCGGCGCGCCGGATTTCAACGAAAGCCTTTCCACTTCGGACGAAGCACAATGACTGAAAACTATGAATACGAAAATGCACTCGGATAAAATAGTGGCCGCCCACAATTCAATGCGGGCTATGATAACCCTGCCCGTAACGCTGCTCGCCGTTGCGCTGCTGGTGAGCGGTTGCGGCGGGACGAAGACGAAAACACAGAACACCGATTTCTTTACGTCCGGCAGCCGTGAGGCCGACCAGCGCGCCAGCCAGCGAATGGCACAGGCCGAACAATTGAACGGCTCCGGCGAAGGCTCGGGAGAAAAGAATGTGAAAAAAGCCGTCGCACCCGACAATACCAATGTCCTCGATGTCACCGGCACGAATAAAGCCGCGCAAGCGTCGGGAAAACTGTCGCTCTACGACCGGCTTGGCGCCGAAGCCGGCATTTCGAATATCGTCTCGGATTTTACTCCGCGCGTCCTGCAGGATCCGCGCGTGAATTTTGAGCGCAAGGGTGTCAAAGTCGGTGGCCTCTCGATTCACCACGACAAATCCGTCGCATGGAGTGCCTCTCCCCAAAATGTGGCGCTGCTCCAGAAACACATGGTTCAATTCCTCGTATTGGCCACCGGCGGCCCCGCTCATTATGAAGGCAAGGAGATCAAGCAAACCCACGCCGATATGCATATCACCAATGCCGAATTCGACGCCACTCTCGGCGACCTCAAAGCCTCCCTCGACAAACTCCAGGTCCCCAATACCGAACAAAAAGAACTTCTCGCCATCATCGAAAGCACCCGGACCATGATAGTGACGGATCATTGACCGGCGGAATGCATTGCGATTCCCCCCTGTTTTCCGAGGTAAAACTATTTAAAAATAATTGTTGACTAACCGGTCAACTGAGATAAGATTTGTATCGTCACGAGTCAACAATTCGCGACAGAAGAGAGAAAATAGATTTTATGGGCCGTATCAGTGATGCCAGAGAACGATTGATGAAAGCCGTCCGAGAGCTTATTTGGAAGGGCTCCTACGGCTCCACAACCATTGATCAAATCTGCGATAAAGCCGGCGTCAAAAAGGGCAGTTTTTACTATTTCTTCGACTCCAAGGTGGAATTGGCCCTGGTCGGGATGGAGGAAGATTGGTCCCAGCATCGGCCCGAGCTGGACGCCATTTTCTCGCCGACGGTTCCGCCGCTCGAACGCCTGCGCAAATATTGCGACTATTTCTACCGTTTTCAGGCGGAAATCTGCAAACAATATGGGTGCGTGTTAGGCTGCCCGCTTTTTTCGGTGGGCGCCGAAGTCAGCACCCAGGAAGACCATCGTTTGCAGCAAAAGATTCAGGAAATCCTCGAATATAAGCGGAGATATTTGGAAACGGCAATTCGCGACGCCCAAGCGGCCGGCTTGGTCAGCGCCCCCGATCCTGCGGCAAAATCCCGAATCCTTTTTGCCTATTACCAGGGATTGGCGACTCAGGCGCGAATCCAAAATAACCTCGATGTTTTTAAAGACGCGATTAACGGTACCTATGAACTGCTGGGCGTCAAAAACCCCGCAGCAGTGGCAGCCTAAATTTAAATTTTTTTGACCGTAAATTTGACTAAATAGACAACTACTAGGAAGGTAAATTAATTATGAAAACGACAATTGAAGAAAAGGCCCAGTTTGAGTCGAACACTCAATCCAATTTCAGCGAGCGGTGCATTGATTCCTGCCGGAAACTTTTGGCCCAACTCAACCGCGTCAAAGCGCAGGTAGTCGCCGAATTTCGCGATCGGCTTATGGAACACCAGCATGTGCTCGAACTCGCCGTCAACGAAGCCGAAGCGCTCGCCTGGCAAACGGAATTTCCGGAACTGATTTTCCCGACGCTCGCCGCCGAGAAAGCCAGCGCCGTCACCGGATGGCATTTGCGTCAGCAATCCCTGCGTCAGCGCACAGCGCCGGCGCTCATCACCGCATGATTCGGCGCATCGCTCAGTAAACTCAGTAAATCAAAATCTCAGAACCCGAAATTATTTATGACCAACAGAAAATTTGTTCTCTTTTCCGGACCGATACTCGCAACGGTAGCCGCCGTCACGCTGCTGGCCGGTTGCAGTCACGGCGCTTCGCAGCAACAACAACCGCCCGCGCCGTCCGTTACCGTTGCTCCCGTCGAGCAGCGCGAACTCGTGGAGTGGGACGAATTCACCGGCCGCACCGAGCCGGTGGATTCGGTGGAAGTGCGCCCGCGAGTGTCTGGTTACATCCAGGAAGTCCGCTTTCAATCCGGCCAACTTGTCAAGAAGGACGACGTGTTGTTCGTGATTGATCCCCGCTATTACAAGGCGGAGTTCAACCGCCTTCAGGCCGAGGCCGACCGCGCCCGCGTTCAACTCGACAACGCCAAACGCGAAGCCGACCGTACCACGCAGTTGCTCGCTACCAAGGCCATCTCCGCCGAGGAAGGCGATGCGCGCATTTCGCGGTGTGAGGAAGCCAAAGCCGCATTGCTCGCCGCCGAAGCCGCGCGCGATTCCGCCAAACTCGACTTGGAATACACCGAAGTCCGCGCGCCCATTGATGGCCGCGTGAGCCGCGCATTCCTGACGGAAGGCAATTACGTCAGCGGCATCGCCGGCGCTGCCACCCGGCTTACCAGCATCGTCTCCGTCAACCCCGTATATGTCTACGCGGACATGGATGAGGATTCGTTGCTCAAATTCAACGCCCTCGCCAGCAAACAAAAATTCGACACCGACGGCAACGGGCGGGTCCCCGTGGAACTGCAACTGGGCGATGAACCGGAGTTCCCGCATCACGGCTACATCGAGTCGTTCGACAATCAACTCGACCCGAACACCGGCAGCATCCTGTTGCGCGCTGTATTTCCCAATGACGACGGGCGCATCGTGCCCGGACTGTTCGCCCGCATCCGCGTCCCATTGAGCGCGCGCCATCAGGCGTTGCTCATTTCCGAAAGGGCCGTCGGCACCGACCAAGCGCAGAAATTCGTGCTCGCGCTCACTCCCACCAACACCGTCGCGTATCAACCGGTCGTGCTCGGGCCAGCCCTCGGTGGTATGCGAATCATTCGCTCCGGTGTGACCGGCGGCGAGCAAATCGTCATCAACGGCATGCAACGCGTGCGTCCGGGCATGGCCGTCAAGGCCGAGCAGGAGGCCATCGCCAGCAAAGCCGACGCCCGAATCGCCAAACAATAAATTCACCGCAGCCGACGCCAGGCTCTGATCCCATAACCAATCAGAAAACCATCAGGCCCTCGTCGTCTCAAATTTCAGGAAGATAATCTTATGAACTTTTCAAATTTCTTTATACGTCGCCCGATTTTCGCGGGCGTGCTCTCGACGCTCATTTTTCTCGTGGGCCTGATCTCGATGTTCAAGTTGCCCATCAGCGAATATCCCGAAGTCGTGCCGCCCACCATCGTCGTCCAGGCGACCTATCCCGGCGCGAATCCCAAAACCATCGCCGAAACTGTCGCCTCGCCCCTGGAGCAGGAAATCAACGGCGTCGAAAATTCGCTCTACATGTTTTCCCAGGCGACCGGCGACGGCGTGATGTCTTTGACCATCACGTTCAAGCTCGGTACGGACGTGGACAAGGCGCAGGTGCAGGTGCAGAATCGCGTGGCGCAGGCGCTGCCGAAATTGCCCGAGGAAGTCCGCCGCCTGGGCGTGACGACCACCAAACAATCGCCCGACCTCACCATGGTCGTGCATTTGTTTTCGCCGGACGGCCGTTACAATGACGTGTATCTCCGCAACTACGCCACCTTGCAGGTCAAGGACGTGCTGGCGCGCATCGACGGGGCAGGGGACGTGCGCGTTTTCGGTTCCGGCGATTATGCCATGCGCGTCTGGCTGAACCCGGACAAACTCGCCGCGCGCAATCTCACCGCCAGCGACGTCGTCGCCGCCATTCGCGAGCAGAACGTGCAGGTCGCCGCGGGCGCTATCGGCCAGCAACCCGTCAGCTCGCCTGTCAATTTCGAAATGCAGGTCAACGCCAAAGGCCGGTTGGTTTCGCCCGAGGAATTCGAGCAAATCATCGTGAAGACCGGTCCGGACGGCGAGAAAACGCTGCTGAAAGACGTCGCCCGCGTCGAGTTAAGCGCCGGCAGTTATGCGCTCCGTTCACTGCTGAACAATAAAACCGCGGTCGCGCTCCCGATTTTTCAAACGCCCGGCGCGAATGCCCTGCAACTCTCCGCGAACGTCCGCAAGACTATGGAAGAGTTGAAAAAGAATTTTCCCGAAGGCGTGGATTACTCGGTCGTGTATGATCCAACCATTTTCGTGCGGCACTCCATCGAAGCCGTCGTGCACACGCTGCTCGAAGCGGTTTTGCTGGTCGTCATCGTCGTCATCGTGTTTCTCCAGACCTGGCGTGCATCCATCATCCCGCTCGCCGCCGTGCCGGTTTCGCTCGTCGGAACCTTTGCCGTGATGCTCGCGCTCGGTTTTTCCATCAACAACCTTTCACTATTCGGCCTTGTGCTGGCGATTGGCATCGTGGTGGATGACGCCATCGTCGTCGTCGAAAACGTCGAGCGCAATATCGCCCTCGGATTGCACCCGAAAGAAGCCGCGAAGAAAGCGATGAGCGAGGTGACCAGCCCGATTATCGCCACCGCCCTGGTCTTGTGCGCCGTGTTCGTGCCGACGGCGTTCATCAGCGGTTTGACGGGCCAGTTCTACAAACAATTCGCCATCACCATCGCGATTTCGACGGTGATTTCCGCGATCAATTCCCTCACGCTCTCGCCGGCCTTGTGCGCGGTGTTGCTCAAGGAGCACAGCGAGAAGAAGGATTGGTTCGCGCGCCTGATGGAGCGCGGCCTGGGCTGGTTCTTCCGT
>DASXHY010000696.1:0-5694 GCA_036488095.1 Verrucomicrobiia bacterium
GGAAATGGTCGTCGGCTATTACAATCCGAATTTTTGCGTCGGGTTTCATTGAGCGGTCGCGTCGTCATCGGTTGCGATGGGCGGAGAGTCCTCATCCGGCAGTTCGACGGGAACATCCACCTGCACGAGGGTGCCTTTTCCCGGCGTGCTGTGGAAGGACACTGTGCCGCGCAACCGCGTGGCGCGCTCGCGAATGCCCAGCAATCCAAAATGGCCCTCCGCCGGGCCGGGATGGTTCGCGGTGGAAAAGCCTTTGCCGTTGTCTTCTATTTCCAGGCGGACGGAATTGGCGGCGTACTCGATCATCACTTTGGCGGTCGTGGCGCCGGAATGTTTCACGACGTTGGTGACGGATTCCTGGGCGATGCGGAGGAGATTTTCCTCGACGATTTCTGGCAAGGGCCGCACCAGTCCGCGGGCTTCGACGGCCACATGGGTGCCGGTGCCGTTGGTGACTTCCTTGGCGGAGGTGTGCATGGCGCTGGGCAGGTTGAATTGTTCGAGCGCGCGGGATCGCAAATCCCAAACCGATCGGCGCACTTCGACCTGTCCCTGGGCGACCATGTTGCGCGCCATTTCGAGGAAACGATCGGTGTCGGCTGGCGCGCGCGCCAGGCTTTTGGACGCGGCATCCATTTGCAGTGCGATGCCGGTGAGGGTCTGCTCGAGGGTGTCGTGAAGCTCCTGTGCCAGGCGAGTGCGCTCGGCCAGCACGGCGCGAAATTGCAGTTGCGCCTCCTTGCGGGCGGTGATTTGGAATTTCAACTGCGCCGTTCGTTCGCGGACGCGCGAATCGAGTTCATCGTGCGCGCGTTGCAATTCCACCTGCGCCTCCTCCTTTTCCCGGACAAGAAGTTTCAACGTCGAATTCCTTTGCGAAACCATCACCGACCAGCTCGCGACCAGGATCAAAATTAAAACGGCCGCCGTGAGGCCGATGAGCAGCCGTTGTGGCGTCAGCCAGCTTGGCTGTTGCAGCACCCGCACCGCGTTCTGGCCGCCGAGCAGGACGCGGAAGGAATCCACGCCGCCGTCGGAATTGATTTCGGTCAGGCAGACGCCAGAGACTTCCACAATGCTGCCGAGAGGAATCGACGCCAGCGGATTCACTCCCGGTCGCTGGTCGGATTCCGCGGTAAACAGCACGTTGCTGCTTTGCAGCACCAACGTCGCGCGCGTGTGCGCCGGTTTCACCTGCTGCTGGTCGAAAATGCGCGCGGTGTGGTCCACCACTTTGCCGCTCAAGGAAACAAAATCCGCGTGGTGCAGTCCGCCGAAAATTTCGCCGACGGTTGTCTGCGTCGGCTGGACCGCGACGGCGGGCCGATCCGTTTTCCGGAACACCGCATCTTCCAATACGGGCAGATATTGTTCAATACCCGGGAAACCTACGGCCTCGATCACGTCGCCCGGTTGAAAAGATGTCAATTGGCGGCTCTGCACCCGCAGCCCGCCGGTGCCGTCCTGCAGGAAAAAATCTTCGCCGGGCCGTTGCAGGGTGAGAACGCCCCGCACGTGCAGCCGTTGGTTGACGGGAGTGTCCGGTCGGTATTGCGCGACGCTGTTGAGCGGAATAATCGGTTCTCGAAAAGGGTCCGATTTCTCGAACTGTCTTACGACAAAATCTCCGGCGTTGGGAACGTATATTTCCGGCGAAATGAGATGCCGCAATGAGCGATTGTGGGATTCAGCCGCGGTGCCGCGCACGCGTACTTCCGCGGCGATAAGATGTCGCGGGTCGAGGTTTTGATTGGCCGCGAGGTAGGCGCGAAAGCGATAGCCGCCTGAAGCCAAATCCACGGCGAGCCGTTCGCCGTCCACGCGCGCATCGCGGACCAGCCCGGAAATTTCGATTCGCTGGCTGTCCTCCGCGCCGGAGATCAGGCGCTCGATGTTGATTCGCCGCGGGGGCGGCAGAGGGGCTGTTCCGATTTTAACAAGCTTTGGCGCGGTAATGATCGGGGCGAATGCTCCGGGATGAGTGATGCCGGTGACCTGGAGGACATCGCCGGGAAGAGGGCGCTCGCCATTGGCGTTATCGACAAAAACGCCGCCGGTTGCGTCCTGAATGAAAAACCTTCCTCTCAAAGCCGGATCCGCGGCGGTAACAGTGCCAGTGACGGAGACCGGAAGCGAAAGCGCGGCCCGCTCGGGCGGAAGCGAAATGACATCCTCGGCATTAGTCAACAATCCATCCGCGCGCTGGGCATAAACGGTTGTCCCCGCCAGCAAAAGGAGCCAGATAAAATTGAGGCCAGACTTAAAAGTGTTTTCGGGCAAAGTGGGAGGCGTTTTAATGGTTTTCAACCACCACTGATTTATTACAGGTTCCGAAACTCCCATTGCCCAGAAATTTCGGGAATGCGAATAGGATGCTCGCTTGTTGCGGAGAATTCACCCCTCGAAAGAGGGGTGGCGGACTTGCCGGCGAGACGCCGGCGCTCCGGGAATCTAGCGCTTCAATTGCAGCGCGGTTCGTCCGGTGAAGTCGTCGTATAACGGGAGAGCGGCGACCGTGGCATCGTTCTCATTATTCACCAGGCTCACCGCGACAACGCGAATGCGCGAATTGTCCGGCAGGGTCAACGTCTTCGCGCCGCCGGGTATGTCGAAATGATATTTGAACAAGTAACTGTAAGTGTAGACCTGGTCGCTGCCGTCCTGCTGATGGCGATGCGAACAGAACCACGCGAGCGGATCGCGTTTGATGAATCCGGCGTCCAGATGATCGAGCGGATTCGTCACGGAATACGTCAGCGCCGGGACTTCGCCCTGAAAAACGCGATTGTCCCATTCGCCGATGTAACCGGACCAATCTTCGATGTGCAACGGCAGCTCGCGGCCGTCCACTTTGAACGTGCCTTCGGTATCGCCATTCACGGCCATCGCCAGCAGGTAAATGCGATTGAATTTTCCACGTGGCAACGAAATGGTCTGGCCCTGGCAGGACACGGCGTTTTCCTTGCCGTTGGCGGTGGGGCCAATCCGAAACCGAATGCCTTCGGAAACCACCGTGTCGCGGATCATCTCGGCGGGAATGGTGTTGCCGTCGTCATCGCATTCGCCGTCGTATTTGGAATCGTTGAAGCTGAAAATATCCAGATTGTAAGGCAGTTTCACAGGGTCGGAAACCGGTGGCGCCAGCTTCGCGGGAGCGGCGAGAGCGAGGCCCAAGGTGCGAAGTTGATACGGTTTGAAATCCAGCGTGAGCGCCTCGCCGTGGCTCTCGACGTGGCCGAGCGGTTGCTCGAGGCCGTTGAGTTCAACGACGTGCGCCACACCATTGGCTCCCGCTAATTCGACGGTTTTTGAGCCGGTCCCATTTAATTCCTGGAAGCGGACAACGACTTGATCGCCGTCTTCGGCCATTTTGACGGCGCGCACGGCGACATCATCCGAGTTCAGATGCAGGAGGCTGAAGCTGCGGCCTAATCTGCCTTCGTGCGGCGTGGTCCGGAAGACCAGCAACGGCTGGCCGAGGCGCAGGGATTGCCAGTCCGATTCGCCCTTCCGCCAATCGCCCTGGTGGCCGTAAATGCCATAGACAAAATCATGCTTTCCCCAATCCTGATACTGTTGCTCCTGGTAGTCGCGCGCGTTCTCGAGGCCGGGCGTGTAAAGCAGCGTCAGGCGCAGGAGATTGTTCGTGGGTTTGTCGCTGCCGTATTTGGTGTCGTTGAGAATCGAGACGCCATAGCTGCCGCCGGTATCGGTGAGATCGAACCATTGATGGCTGGGCACCTCGTATTTTTTAGGATCGTTGTTGCCGCGTTGGATTTTGCCGATCTCCCAATTATAAGTCGCCAGCGGATTGCTGACCGTGAGCGGGAACGTGGCTTTCAACGCGCAGGCCTTGCCCTGCCATTCGATGTGGTTATTGATTTCGATTCGGTTGCCGGCATCGCCGATGGCGAGACGGATCGTCTGGATAAAAACGGAATTTTCCGCCTGCCGGGTCACTTCGATCGCCGCGCGCACCGGACCATTTTCAACCACCCGGAAAGTCGCCGGGCCATTCACGTAGCCGCGCGGCTCTTTGGATTGGTCGCTCCAATCCATGTTCCATGCCGGCCAATCGTGTGGGTTTTCGGTTTGGAACGCCAGCCGCGCAGGCGCCGAAAGCAATTCGCGATTGGCTGCCTTGTCGAACACGCTCGCGATATCGCCGGCGTCATTCAGCGTGACGCGGTAGCGATTGCCCTCCAAAGAGCGCTCGGTCACTTTGAGCGCGTCAGATTGTGAGGCGGTGGCGGATTCTTTCACTGAGTAAACCGCGAATCCGATGGAGGGGACTTTGGCGAGAAAACAAAAGTGGAATTTTCCGCTGTCTGCGGAGATCAGTTGGGTCGGCACGGGGTTGCCCGCGCCATCAAAAACCTGGAGGGCGGCAGCGGAACTGGGAAACTCCACTTCGGCTTCGGCAACATCTTCGCGCGCAATCGAGAGCGGATTGTAAACGACGAGCGGCACGCCATCGGCCCGCGTGTCCAACGCCCGCGCGACTCCGCCGACGCCGTTCTGCAGGGCTTCGGCGAAACAATTCATGGCGATGATTTCGTCGTTCCAGGTAAATTCGTATGCTTTGGGAAGCGACGTGCCCGGCAGAAGATCGTGGAACTGGCCGCCGAGGACCAATTCCCACGCGCGGCGCAATTTCTCGCGCGGATACGGGGTGGCGCCGAGGATCGAGGCGGCGACCGAAGCGCGTTCGGCGGCGTCCGCGAGCAATTCATTTTTGCGGTTCCAACGTTTCATGTAAGCCTCGGAAGAAAGGGAACCCGCGGAATGTTGGGTGAGGAGAAGGTCGCCTTTGTAGACCGGCAGTTTCGCTTTTTGCGCATCCGTGATGTCGCGAAACATCTGGTCGGCCCGCCCGGAAAAAACGCGCACTGGTCCGTTGGAATGAAGGGAGGTTTCGAGCCACTTCACCGAACGAAGCGACGGCGCGCCGCCGCGATCACCGGTTCCGTAATAAACATAATCGGCAAACACGCCGCTGTCCTTGCCGTCCTTTTCCAGGCGCTCGTTCCAGCTTGCGCTGGTGGCCAGGTTCTCCTTGATCTCGGAGGTGTAACTTCCGCCGTTCAAAGCGGCGATGATGGATTGGCCATCCAACCCTTCCCACACGCCGACATTAAACGGAATGCCCACGGCGGAGCCCCAGGTCAGTTTTTGAGTGGAGAAACCGCGCAGCCCGCAGTGCGCGAGCACGGATGGCAGCGAGGCGGGGAAACCAAAGCAATCCGGCAGCATATATTCACTGCTCTCAGTTCCGAATTCTTTTTTGAAATATTCATGACCGAGCAAGATCTGGCGAATGAGCGATTCGGATGAAGGAACGTTGACGTCATTTTCCTCCCATGAGGAACCCGCCGGGAACCAGCGCCCTTTGGCCACCCATTTGCGCACGGTTTCAAAATCGCGCGGGTGATATTCCTTCATGAAATGATAACGGTTGGCGCCGGTCCAATTGAAGACGTAATCCGGGTATTTCAGAAACAACGGCTCGTTTTCATGGACGGTATTGGGAATGAACTCGGAGATCACCTGCGGATACGTCCAGCGCCATTGGGTGTCCAAGTGGGAATACCCGATCTCGTAGAGGACTTTTTCCCTGGAGAGGTCCGGAGACTTCGCCGGCTCGCCCGCGAAAAGATTCAGGCCCAGGAAACACGACGCGACCGAGAGTGGGAC
>DASXHY010000632.1:0-7708 GCA_036488095.1 Verrucomicrobiia bacterium
AACCGAATCCCTCCGCCCAACTGAGATGATGTTCGCGCAGAAAAAAATGCACCAGCACCAGCGCGGCCCCCTGAAACGCAAGCACCGCAATCAATATCCGCAACGTCGAACTTTGCAATTCATCGTGGTCGCCAGTGAGCCGGCCAATAGTCCACATCAGGAAAAAACCGAGATAAATGCAGATCAAAAGGATGAGCAGATTGCGCAGGAATTTTTCAAATTGCCACGGTTGCCCCAGCACGAAGAGCGCGCCGGCAAAACACCCGACGGCGCCAACGCTTGCGGCGAGAAAAAGTGCGTCGGATTGCCGGTCCGTGCGGCCAAAATAATGGATGACCGCGGCGACCACCGCGCCAATCATGACGCACACCACGACACTGGCGATCAATCGCGCAATGGCGTCTCTTTTCCATGGCTTTTCTGTAAGCCGCCCGGTGGTGATTGTGTCCGCAAAAGACATCGGCAGAAGCTATAGCACGCGTGCGGGGCTGACGAGGAAGTTTCTTTTGCTCCGCGGACGAACGCGGTTTATGGTTGCCGCATGAACCCGGCCGCGCCGCACACGCACACGAACCGCCTCGCCCGCGAGAAATCGCCGTACCTGTTGCAGCACGCGCGCAACCCGGTGGATTGGTTTGCCTGGAACGACGAGGCGTTTGAAAAAGCGCGGCTGGAAAACAAACCGATTTTTCTCAGCATCGGTTATTCGACCTGCCATTGGTGCCATGTCATGGAGCGGGAATCTTTTGAAAACGATGCCGTCGCGGCGTTTCTCAATGAGCATTTTGTCAGCATCAAAGTGGACCGCGAGGAGCGGCCGGATGTGGACAAAATTTACATGACGTTCGTGCAGGCAACGACCGGCTCCGGCGGCTGGCCGATGACGGTTTTTCTCACGCCGGAATTGAAGCCGTTTTTTGGCGGAACTTATTTCCCGCCGGACAATCGCCACGGGCGGCCGGGTTTTTTGCAATTGCTACGGCACATTCATCAGCTTTGGGACACTCGCCGGGATGAATTGGTGGAATCGTCCGTCGATGCCCACACGAAGCTTGCGCAAATGGCCTTGGCAAATGAGCCGCCGGTTGGCGCGCCTGACGAGGAGGATTTGCGCAATGCCGGCCTTCAACTCAAGCGCATGTTCGACCCGCGCCACGGCGGTTTTGGCGGCGCGCCCAAATTTCCGCAGCCGAGCCAGCCGCAATTTCTTTTGCGCTACGCCAGGCGGTTCAACGACGCCGAGGCCGTGCGCATGGTGCTGCAAACCTGTGAACGCATGGCTGCAGGCGGCATTCACGATCAGTTGGGCGGCGGCTTTGCGCGTTATTCCGTGGACGCCGAATGGCTCGTGCCGCATTTCGAAAAAATGCTGTATGACAACGCGCAGTTAGCCCAACTCTACCTGGATGCGCATCTGGTCGGCGGCGCGAAACACGGGACATTGTTTGCGGACACCGCGCGCGACATTTTGGATTATATCCTGCGCGATATGACGCATCCGGAAGGCGGATTTTATTCCGCCGAAGACGCCGACAGCGAAGGCCACGAGGGGAAATTCTATTGCTGGACGTGGGCGGAACTCGAGAGGCTGCTCGCGCCCGAGGAATTCAACGTGACGGTCAGATATTTCGGAATAACGGAGCAGGGGAATTTCGTGGACCACAGTCATCCGGAGCCGTTGGCCGGACAGAATGTTTTGAGCGTGGTCGCACCGGAATTGCCGGAGGCGGACAAAAGCCTGCTCGAATCCGCCAAACAGAAAATGCTCAAGGCCCGCGCCACACGCGTGCGTCCGCATCTCGATGACAAGATCCTGGCTTCCTGGAATGGATTGGCGCTGGGCGCGTTCGCGCGGGCGTACGCGGTGCTGGGGGATGAAAAATACCGCACGGCGGCGGAGAAAAACGTGAAGTTTATTCAGGAGAAATTGTGGCAACTGCCAGGCACGTTGTTTCATCGGTGGCGCGATGGCGAGCGGGACAACGTTGAGTTGCTGGATGGCTATGCGTTTTTGTTGAGTGGAGTCATGGAGTTGTATGAAGCAACGCTGGAGCCGCGTCATCTTGATTTTGCCGTCGCGCTGGCGGACGCAATGCTCGCGAAATTTTTCGACGCGGAACACGGCGGCTTCTGGCAAAGCCTGGCGGCGCGCGACCTCATCCTGCGCGTGAAGGAAGATTACGATGGCGCGGAACCGTCCGGAAATTCCGTCGCCGCGCTGGCGCTGCTGAAATTAGGCGCTATCACGGGGCGCAGCGAATTCACCGCAGCGGCGGAAAAGACCTTGAAGCTGTTCGCGACGCGATTGCAACAGGCGCCGCAAGCCGTGCCGTATTTGTCCTCCGCGCTGGATTTTTCCCTGCAGGAACCGAAGCGCGCGGTTGTGGCCGGCGCGCTGGGTGTTGCGCGCACTGGTGAATTGCTGGCCGCGATTCATTCCGTGTATCAGCCGAACAAAGTCGTGCTTGGCAACCGGGGCGCGGTCGAGGAGTTCGCGCGCACCTTGCCGGCAAAGGATGGGGCGGTGGTTTATCTTTGCACCGGCAACGCGTGCCAGCCGCCCACGAGCGACTCGTCCGAAGTGAAGAAGCTAGTCATCTGAAAGCTTGCCGAGACAACCCGGCGCGGAGACATCCACGTTTTCACCGCGTTCATACACCAGCCGCATCATCTCCCGGACCATATCGGTGGCCGGCGGTTTTATGCAGTATGCTTTCGCCCCGAGTTCCGTGGCTTTCCTGCGGTCGCGGTCTTCAGAGGAAGACGTGAGGACGACCACCGGAATGTTCTTGAGCGATGATTGCGAATGCATCCGCCTGAGCACATCGAATCCGTCCAGGAACGGCATTTTCAAATCCAGAAACATGATGGCAGGAAGCGGATGGCGCACGCGGTCGGCGAATTCGCCGGCTCCTTCGAGATAATCCACTGCGTCCTGCCCGTTCCTGGCGACGCGCAGAGAATGATTGATTTCGGCCTTCTGCAAAGCTCGCCGCATGAAAAAGACGTCGTTGTCGTCGTCCTCAGCCAGCAGAATGACGGGTTCGCTCGCGCTCATTCGGTTTCGGCAGCGGGCAATTGAATCCAGAACCGGCTGCCGCTCACACCGTCCGATTCGAGGCCGACTTTTCCGCCCATCCGTTCCGCGGCCTTGCGCACGATGGCGAGGCCGATGCCCGTGCCTTCGTAGTTCTTTTCCGGGTGGACCCGTTCAAACACGCTGAACAGCCGATGCTGATATTCCGGCTTAATGCCGATGCCGTTGTCTTCGATTAAAATGCGCACCTCGCCGTTGCGCTGTTCGCTCCAGATGCGGACTTTCGGCGTGGCGCCGGGCGGGACGAACTTGATGGCGTTGTTGATCAGGTTGGAAATTGCCTGCGAAAGCGAGGCTTCATGGCCGATGACGTTCAACAATTTTCCCTCCACCGAAATCTCGGCCTGCATGGAAGAGCCCAAATCCAAATATTGCCCGACAATTTCCCGCGTCAGTTTGTCCAGGGAAATCGGGCGGAGTTGTATTTCGCGCCGGCTCAACCGGCTGTAAGTCAAAATATCCTGGATCAACCGGTCCATGCGCAACCCGCCGTGAATGATGCGTTCGAGATATTTTTTCGCGTGATCGTCAAGCTTGGCGCCGTAGTCCTCCATCAGCACTTCGGCGTAGCATTGCATCGCCCGCACCGGCGCGCGCAGGTCGTGTGAAACGCTGTAGGAAAATTCCTCCATTTGCGCGATGGCTTCACGCAACGAAGCCGTCCGCTCGTTCACCATGCGCTCGAGGTTTTCTCCCGACCGCCGGCGTTCGATGCCGAAAGCCACCTGGTTGACGATCATTTGCGCCGGACGCAACTCTTCGGGAGTGAAGGGGTGCGGCTTGTCGTAATAAAACATGCATTTGCCGAGCAGCCGCCCCTCGTAAGTGATGGGCAGGAATGCCATCGCGCGAATGCCTTCCCGGGCGACGATCTCCTTCAATTGCACGCTCAGCTCGGCGTGGGACACATCACTGATGCAGACGGGTTGCGGGGCGGAATCTTCCCGCTTCCACGGGGACTGGCCTTCCACGGCGCGCCGATATTCATCGGAGAGATCGCGCCAAGCTCTGAAACGCATGGTTCCTTCGGCGTCATACAGCAGGATCGCCGCGCGTTGGGCACTTTGGCAGCGGCAAATCGCGTCGATGGCGGACTCGTAAATTTCCGGCAAGGCGACCGCGCGATTGACCGTGCTGGTCAGCTCATAGAGAACCTGTTGTTGGAGTTCGATGCGTTTGCGCTCCGTGATGTCGCGCGCGATTTTCGATGCGCCGACGATTTTTCCTGTGTCATCTCTGACCGGTGAAACGGTGAGGGACACATGGATATCGTTGCCGTCTTTGTGGCGGCGAACGGTTTCATAATGATCGGTGCGCAGGCCGTTGCGGAGCCGCGCGAGGATGCCCGGCTCTTCGTGCTGGCGATCGGGGGGAATCAGTTTCAGCACGGAATGGCCAACAATTTCCTCCGGTTTGTAGCCAAAAATGCGCTCCGCGCCATTGTTCCAACTGGTGATGATGCCGTTCAAATCTTTGCTGATGATGGCGTCCTCGGAAGATTCGACGATGGCCGCGAGCAGCCGGCCGCGATCTCCAATGTGTTTGTTTTTCTCGATCTCTGTTTCCAGCGACTTTGCTTTTTGTTCCAGCAGCGCAATAGTGCGGAAACGCTCATCCTCGTTTCGGCCAGATGTCATGTAATTCTCCGTGGGAAGCACCTCCGAATGCTCGTGACATATCCTGCCAAGTGCCTCGCCATCGGATGCTTTGTTAAACGCGCTCATCGGATAGGCGCACAGGAGCGAAAACGCGTGCGTCCGGCTGAGTTCGTTCCAGAGTTCCTCGAGTTGGAAGGCCGCGTCAGCGTTTCCGTCATCCCATAACAACGCCACCATTTCGCCGAAGGCGCGCACGCTGCGCCGGCCGCCATTGCCCGCCTTGGCCACCAGGCCGCCGATTTGACGGTGAAAAAGTTTTTCATCCGGCAAGCCGTTCGCCATGAACTGGGAAAGAGTCTCGGCCGCATCCAGCGAGAAATATTCGTGGCTTGCCTTGAGGGCCGGGAGATTGATCCCCTGGTGCAACAAGCGGCTTTCCACATCCGCCCGATGCCGCGCCGTTCCAATCAAAATCGCACCTTCGCCCGCTTCGAGCCCCTCCTCAATAAACGCACTCACGCAGTCAGCGAGGAACTCGTCACTTTCGTAAAACTGGACGAGATGGTCGCAACGAACAATTAAAGGCTGGTCCACGGCAGTGCCGTAGCCCTCCAGATTTTTACCGTCCAAAGCCGGTGGCAAATCTAATTTCTTCATTCAATTCGGGGATATGGTCTACCTCGATCGGGCATTAGCTGCGCTTGCGACTGACATTTCTTTCATTGTGACTCTAAATAGTCGATTAAATGGGGCTGGTTTACCTATAGGGTATTGACCTACCTTGGGTGCATCTGAAACCATCCCGCCCTCGGGGATACCCCTCAAAAGAGGGATGTTTGAAAACAGGAGAACCGTATTTTGGTGGCCTGAGACTCTGATCTATTATTATGTTAAAATCCCACTCCGTCCGCGGGCGGCTTTTCACCCCTCGCCATGCGCCGCTGGCGTTTTTTTGCGCTTTGGCGTTCCGATTGAACGCGGTCAACCCGGACGCGCAGGCGGACAAGTTGCTCTCGCAGATGACGCTGGACGAAAAAATCGGCCAGATGACCCAGGCGGACATGCTGGCGTTGAAGGACAAGGGCGATGTGCAGAAGTATTTCCTTGGGTCAGTCTTAAGCGGCGGAAGTTCGGACCCGAAGGAGGGTAATTCTCCGCAGGCCTGGCTCGGGGCGGTGGAGCAATTTCGCGCGGAAGCGCTCAAGACGCGGTTGAAGATTCCATTGTTGTACGGAATCGACGCTGTGCACGGGCATAATAACATCGATGGCGCTGTGATTTTTCCGCACAACATCGGATTGGGCGCGACGCACAATCCGGCGCTGGTCGAGCGCGCGGAGCGGGTGACCGCGGAGGAAATTTTAGGCACCGGGATTCAATGGGCTTTCGCCCCGTGCATCGCGGTGGCCCAGAATGAACGCTGGGGGCGGACTTACGAGAGTTTCGGCGATTCGCCGGAGTTGGTGTCGCCTCTCGGCGCGGCGGCAGTGCGGGGTCTTCAAACCGGGGACCTGGGAGGACGCCTGGCCGTGCTGGCTTGCGCGAAACATTTCATCGGCGACGGCGGCACCGAGAACGGCAAAGACCAGGGCAACGATGTCTGCGACGAAGCCACGTTGCGCAAACTTTTTCTGCCACCGTATGTCGAGTCGGTGAAGGCCGGCTCCGGTTCCATCATGGTTTCCTACAGCAGTTGGAACGGGGCGAAGATGCACGGGAACAAATATCTGCTGACGGACGTGCTCAAGGGCGAGTTGGGATTCAAAGGTTTTTTGGTGTCCGATTGGGCGGCCATCGACCAAATATCCAAGGATTACAAAAAGGACGTGGAACTTTCGATCAATGCCGGGCTGGATATGGTGATGGTGCCGACCGGTCCCGGTGATAAAAATAATTACGTGGATTTTATCACGGACCTGAAGGAATTGGTGAATGAAGGGAAGGTCCCGCAATCGCGCATCGACGACGCCGTGCGGCGCATTTTGCGCGTGAAATGCGAGATGGGTTTGTTCGACAAAACGGCGACGGATCCGAAGTTGACGGAAGCCATTGGCTCGGAGGCGCACCGGAAAGTGGCGCAAGAATGTGTGCGGGAATCGTTGGTGCTGCTCAAAAATGCGAACGACGTGCTGCCGTTGTCAAAGCAGATCAAGCGGCTCGTGGTGGTTGGGCGGGCGGCGGATGATATGGGCAGGCAATGCGGCGGTTGGACAATTGACTGGCAGGGCGCGACCGGCAAGGTCACCAGCGGCGGGACCACGATTCTGAGCGCAATTCGCAATACTGTTTTCAAAGACACCGAAGTGGTCTTCTCTCCCGACGCCTCAGACACCAAAGGCGCGAACGCGATTGTAGTCGTGGTCGGCGAAATGCCTTATGCCGAGATGAAGGGCGACAGCAAAGAGCCGCGGCTTTCTGCGGCGGACGCTGCGTTGATTGAAAAGGCCAAATCGGCCGGCGCGCCGGTGGTGACGCTGCTTCTCTCGGGCCGCCCGCTGATTCTGGGCTCGGAATTGGACGCGACGGATGCATTGGTGGCGGCGTGGTTGCCGGGAACTGAAGGGCAGGGTGTGGCGGACGTATTATTCGGCGATTACAAACCGACCGGCAAGCTGCCGCGCAATTGGCCGCGCGACGCCTCGCAACTGACGGGATATTCCATCGACATGGCCAATCCCCTGTTCGCGCGCGGCTTCGGCCTGGCTTATAAGTGAATGATTCCGCGTTGAATCGCGACCGTCACCGCTTCGGTGCGGTCCGAAACGTGGAGTTTGCCGAGAATGCTCTTCAGGTGGTCCTTCACCGTGTGGCCGGTAATCTTGAGCACGTCGGCAATCTCCTTGTTCGCGAGGCCTTTGGCCATTTGCTCCAGCACCTGCAATTCGCGCGGCGTCAACTCCTCGAATAAATTTCGCGACGCCAGCCGCGTGGCAATTTCCTTGGGGATCCAGCGTTGGCCGGCGGCGACGGCCCGCAGCGCCGGAATCAATTTATCCCCCGTGGTGTTTTTGAG
>DASXHY010000707.1:0-1549 GCA_036488095.1 Verrucomicrobiia bacterium
TTTCGGGAATGTGCTGACCAACATGCTGCGGGTCATCAATGACTCCGACGTTGTTACTGTCATCCTGATTTCCGATGGCAGCGATCCCATCAGCGGCACGCCGTTCGATGCCAGGCTCACCGCCTATTACAAAGAGAATTATCGGGCGCAAAAGAAGGCACACATGCCCGTGGTGACGGTTTTTCGAGGAGAACACGGAAATCTCACGGCCAACACGATGAGCCTCGCGCCGTGGCCAGCGGATATTCCGGCCGTTCCGCCGCCGCAGATTGCCAAAGTAGCTCCCAAACCTCCCGAGGCTCCGAAACCGCTGCCGCCGGTGGTGCCGCCGTTGATTATCGTCGGCAAAAAAGTCGAAACGCCCGCTCAATACGTCGCCACGGTCGCAGAAGAAGAAAAGGCCGCCGAGATTAAAGCGGAAACCCCGCCGCCCGCGCCGGAACCTGTCGTGGCGCCGAAAGTTGAAGAAAAGCCCGCGCCACCGGTTGCTCCAGTAGTTGAAACACCCAAACCGACAGTAGAAAGACAAGTCACCAACGCTCCAGCGGATAATACAGCATCGGTCCCGACGAATCAAATCGCGTCGAGCCAGCCAGAGGTTGAAAGCGCAACCGTTCCAGCACGCGCTCTTTTCAGTGGACGCAATTTGGGGATTGTGTCGGTGGCCTTTGCCGTGATCGTGTGCGGGCTTCTTATCCTTACCGCCCGCCGTGCGCGCGGCCAGTCGCAGGCAAGCTTGATTACGCGCTCGTTGGATCAGGAGGGGAAGTAGGCGACGGAAGCCCTTCAGTCTCGTGCAATTTGAATTTTTTCAAAGCCGTCCGGGAGATGTTCGCGCTGAGCGCAAGTTACGATAGTTGCCAGAGACTCATCACTTCCTTGTCAATCGAACAAACCGTCTTTACCATGCAAAGAATTAGATTTGCGTCAATACTTGGGACCCCTTTTACGGCAAAAATAATTGATTGAAATATGAAGACCTACCCTGTGCGCGAAATCGGGACAATTCGCAAA
Source organism: Verrucomicrobiia bacterium (assembly GCA_036488095.1). Lineage (GTDB taxonomy): Bacteria > Verrucomicrobiota > Verrucomicrobiia > Limisphaerales > DASXHY01 > DASXHY01. The sequence goes on from DASXHY010000707.1 coordinate 1,015, forward strand.
TTGATCCGCTCTATTCTCCGCCGCTGCACGGACAGCTTCAACAAGCACTCGGAATTCTATGTGGCAGCCAAACCTGATTTTCATACCGGCTGGCATCGAATCCCAAATTTCAATGCTCTTTATGCAGACTGGATTCGCAAAAACGCGCGGATTGATCGCAGTGACTTAACACGCTTTTTTTTCATTTACCTTCAAGTCGAGGCCTTGCTGGATAAGAAAATTGAGGGTGCCTTTGCCGAGGTGGGAGTTTTCCGTGGCACGACCGCCCGCCTTTTCCGCTTGCTCGCGCCGGAACGTGAGTTATTTGTTTTTGATACATTTGAAGGATTTACCGCCGAGGACGTGAGGCTTGAAAAGTCCGGCAAAAAGACCAGGGTGGGCGGGTGGAAGGTTTCAATCGAGGAAATAAAGGCTTTTGTCGGCGAACGAAATACCCACTTCATTAAAGGCCGATTTCCAGACTCCGCCACAGCGGTGCCGCCGGATACCCGTTTCGCCCTGGTCCATCTGGACACCGACCTCTATGCGCCCCAGA
>DASXHY010000042.1:0-7032 GCA_036488095.1 Verrucomicrobiia bacterium
GGATTATTCCGTGCCGTCGGGTTTTTGCGGGTTATGGAATTCGGCGTTAGGCAAGATGAGTTACCCGCGGCATTTTCTGGACTTCAGGAATCTTTATGGCGCATTGCGGAACAGTTCGGGGAACCCGTCGCGCGTGGAGAATGTGCAGGTGACGAATTTCACTTTTTGGGCGCGCGGTAACGGCGAAGGCGATTTTTCGCACCAGATAAAAGTGGAATTTAAAAGTGCCAGCGGCGCCCAGTTGGGCAGCCAGGTCTTCACGCTTCCGAATCAAACCAATTGGGTGCGCTTCGATTTCCCCGTCGATATCGCGAGCACGAACGACTGGTCGCACGTGAAGGAAATTGTTTTTGTGGTGGAAAATTGGAGAAACCAGAACCGCAAGAGCCATTTCTTCGTGGATGACCTGTCGTTTACCACGGACGAGGCGCCGATCGATATTGCGCACCTGAGCGACGACGAAATGCTCGACCTTGTTTCGCAACGCGCATTTTTCTATTTCCTGACTTATACCGATGACCTGGGTTTTGCGCTGGACCGTTCGACCTTTTCGGACATTGTGAGCGTGGGGACGATTGGTTTTCAATTGACGGCGTATTGCATCGGCCATGAGCGCGGGTGGGCGGACCGGAAGGAATTGGAAAACCGGGTCGTCACAATATTGAAGAATCTCAGCAAACTTCCCAGCGGGCCGGACACGGACTTATCACGCGCGGCTTATCGGGGGTTCTTTTATCATTTTCTCGCGGCCAACGGGGGGACGCGCAAAGATCCAAGTGTAGAGCTTTCCCTTTACGACACGGCGCTGCTGATGTACGGCGTGCTGACGTGCAAAGAGTATTTTCCGGCGAACAAAGAAATTCAAACGCTCTCGCAGCAATTATTTGACCGCGTCGAATGGGACTGGTTCGTGGACCATGCGCCGGGGACCAATTCCAATCAGTTTCACCTCGCCTGGATGCCGGGGCCGACGGTTCATGGCACGTTTTTTAACCACGTGGACGGGCAGACGGATGAAGCGTTGATGGTCGATTTGCTGGCGCTGGGTTCGCGGACGCATCCGGTTGGATTCAATACGTATCTTGCGCGCAATCGCGTGTTCGCTTCCTATCCGCGTCAGGACCCGGACAAAATTCTGGTTACGTGGAAAGGGTCGCTGTTCAATTATTTCTTCGCGAGTTGCTGGATTAATTTCAGCAAGCGCGGCGCGGACCGGCATCCCACCGAGCCGTGCAATCTTTGGGAAAATGACAAGCTGGCCGTCATCGCCAATCGCCGGTTTTGCATCGACCATGCCACCAATCACGTGGGGGGCGTGGATGGCCGTTACGCGACTTACGGCGACAACGCCTGGGGCCTGAGCGCGTGTGACAATCTGGTTGCGCCGGCGTCGCATTACATCAGTGAATATTTTTCGTTTGGTGCGCTGCCAACCGAGGAGAACACGCGGCTGGGCACGAAGGCGTTGCAGGTCGGGACGGTGCCGGTTTACGGCGCGGTGAGTTCCATTAATTTTCTGCCCAACGAAGCCATCGCGGCATTGCGGCATGATTTCGAGATCCCCGCTTTGTGGAGCCCGACGTTTGGCTTTGGCGACGCCTACAGCCTGGACCCGCATTACATCGGCACGGTCTGGGACAAGAACGGGAATCCGCAGGTGTTTTACGCGGATTACCTGAATGGTCCATGGGTAAACCACACGATCATGGGAATCAACGTGGGGCCGATGCTGCTGGCGATCGACAATTATCGCAGCGGCAAGATATGGAAGTTGATGAACCAGAATTCCCAAATCATCGCCGGGCTCGATGATGTTTTTGGGACTGTATCCCCTGCTCCATTGGCTCAGAAGGACGCAAATGGAAGCCCTGTGGAAAAAAATAAAGCGCAGGACTAGTTGCGTCGGTTGCTACGGTTTGCCGCTGGGACAAATTCAAACTTTCAGGTTTCGGCGAGGATGCGGTTCATCCTCTGGATGGTTTCGTCAATCTGCTCGGGTGCGGTGAAACCGATGACGACGGCGTTGATTTCCGGTTTTGACATGGCAAAGCGGATGGATTTTTCACGATCGTCCGGATTTTTGAAATCGCCATTGCCGCAAATTTTCATGCCGATGACGCCGTGGCCTTTGGCGTGCATGGTTTTGATTTGGTCAAGCACCGGCTGCGGATCCACGCTGGCGTCCGGGCCCCAGGCGGATTTGGCGCCATCCATGTAACGGCCTTGCGGGTTCACGCGGACGAGATGCACTTCGGTCCAGTCTGAGTCTACGGCGTTTTTCAAGGCGGCGAGGGTGTGACAGGACACGCCTTTCGCGCGAATCCATTTTCTCTCCTTCGCTTCATTGAATCCGTCCATCACGCGTTTCCAATCGTCGGTCCAGCCGTCCTTTGTCATGCAATGAATCAACAGGCTGTCGATGTAATCCGTGTTGAAAACTTTCCGATGATGATCGATGGCTGCGAGGACGTCCTCGGGTTGGTCGGGAACTTTCGATTGGATGAAAAGTTTCTCGCGCGGCAGGCCTTTAATGGAGTCGCCGATCCATCCGAACGTCTCGTATCGTTGGGCGGTGTCGATGTAGGTGATGCCGGAATCGTAGGCGTGGCGGACCATCTTGATGAACGCGTCTTTGCCGGCGCCCACCTGATCGTGGCCGGAATTGACGCCGGTGCCGATGCCGAGCCGACTCAATTTAACGCCGGTCTTGCCGAGGGTAACCTGGTCGGTGGCGGTGCGCTTGACGGCGGCGGCGGAGGAATTGATGACGCTCCACGGCGAAAGCAGCGCGGTTCCGGCAATGGCGACGGCCGAGGTTTGGATAAATTGGCGACGAGTGAGTTGGTTACGTTTCATAGTCATCCTTTCGGGGAAGATTCATTCAGAAAGCACTGGGCATCTGACGAACGGGGTCTCATGAGAGGAAATATGCGCCTGTTTTTGAAACAGGCAATGCATTTTTTGCCAAACATTTTCCAAACGGATCGGGTGGTTCACTCGGACTTGAACGTAATGATCCGGGCTCCTGGCGCGTCAAAGCTCGCTGGCATGGCGGGGTTGCCCGGTTCATTGCCTGCAATCGTAAGCGTCCCGTTATCAATGCGATAAATCGCGTTCGCGGTTTTGCCGATGTATTTCTGAAACGGACAATCCGTGATAGTGACGATCATTTGTTTTGGGGTGGTGTCTTCGCGCAGCGTGAACGTGCCTTTGTACCATTCCTGCGGATTGGCGCCATGAAACTCAAGGCTGCTTCCCGACAAGACGAGTGAATTTGTCTGGATCGCGCCGCCCCCACGCTCCTGGCCCTGCCAGGATTTTTGAAGCATCGTCAAATCGGATTTCCCGGCTGAGTCAGCTTTATCTTGTTTCGAACAGCCGGTGGCCGCGAGCAACGCTGGAATGAGTGACAGCAAGAGAATATTGAATAGTTTTTTCATGGGATTTTCCTGTTGCCAATTTGACAAGGATTGGCAGGGATCGTTCATTCAATCTCGGCAAACCTTTGACATGCCTTGGAGAGCCTTTATGCTGCCCGCGTGCGAATTGTCAATGTGGCGCTCGGCGCCCGGAGTTATGAAATCAAAATCGGCGCGGGCTTGCTTTCCGAATTGGGCCAACATTGCGCCGGCCTGAACCTTGGCAGCCGGTGCGCTGTTATTTCTGACCGCAATGTTGCTCCTAAATTTGCCAGGGCCGCGCAACTCAGCCTGAAAAAGGCGGGGTTTGAGTCCATCCTGATCACCGTGCCGGCCGGTGAAACCGCCAAAAGCCTGGAAGTGGTTGAGCACTGTTACGATGCGCTGGCGAAACATCGCTTGGAACGCAAGTCGTTTATCGTGGCGCTCGGTGGTGGCGTGGTGGGCGATCTGGCGGGATTCGTTGCGGCGACTTATTTGCGGGGCGTCGCATTTGTGCAAGTGCCCACAACTTTGCTTGCGCAGGTGGACAGCTCCGTCGGCGGAAAAGTGGGCGTGAACCTGAAGGCGGGGAAAAATCTGGTGGGCGCGTTTCATCAGCCGCGGCTCGTGTTGTGCGACCTGGATACGTTGCGCAATTTGCCTGTGCGCGAATTCCGCGCGGGGCTGGCGGAGGTGATCAAGTACGGAATTATTTATGACGCGGCGCTGTTTGACCGATTGGAGCGCGACTTGCCGAAGCTGCTCAAGCGTGACCTGGCAACTCTTGGGGACGTCATTGCCCGCTGTTGCGAGATCAAGGCGGAGGTGGTCGGCCAGGACGAAATGGAAAGTGGCCTGCGCGCGATCCTGAATTTCGGCCATACCATCGGCCACGCGATTGAGAATATTTCGGGCTATGGAAAATATCTTCACGGCGAGGCGATTTCGATTGGGCAGGTAGCGGCCGCGAAGATTTCGGCTGAAGTGATTGGATTGCCGGCGTTGGATGCGGAGCGCATCGCAGCCCTGTTTCGAGCGGCGGGTTTGCCGACCGAAATTCGACTAACCGGGATTCAACGGAAGAAATTGCTCGCCGCGATGCGTTTGGACAAAAAGGTGAGCGCGGGTGAAATCAAATTCGTGCTGGCGAAAAAAATTGGTGAGACCGTTTGGGGACAGAAAGTTCCTGAACCGGTGGTTCAAGAAGCGTTGAATTCCATTTCGCCATGAACCATTCTGTTTCGATCCGCACGGGCGAGACGCCCGTGCCACTATGAGTTCGGTCAGCGAAACTATTGTTCGTGAGTATTTCGAGTTGCACGAGTTTCTCGTGCGGCAACATCGCAAATATATCGCGCAGACCAAACGGGAGGAGGATGACATCGATTTTTTCGTGCTCAACCCGCACCCGCAAAAGCGCGAGGGCGATTTACCGTTCGTGCTGACCTCGGTAGAATTGCCGGCCATCGAACGCGCCATTGTCGCGGTGAAAGGCTGGCACACGGAAACGTTCAGTTCCGCGCGTATCACGAGCACGCCGGAGATTTTTCGTTTTGTGGGGACGAAAGTGTTTCAACAGGCGGCGCGTGTCTTTGGGGAAAATGCCTCGACGCTCAAGATTTTGGTTATCCCGGCGCTGCCGCAGGGCGAACAGGCGCGCGCGGAAAGCATCGCGCTGCTGCGCTCGAAGGGAATCGATGCGGTGATTCCGTTCCGCACGATCCTCGCTGACCTCGTTGGAAAAATCGAGGTGAACCGGAATTATCAAAAATCCGATTTGCTGCAGATGATCCGGATTTTGAAGAATTATGATTTTTTCAAGGAGCCGCAGTTGGAATTGTTTAAGGCGAAGCGGAAGAAGCGGTAGGGCGGATTAAATGAAGTGATGGCCGCAAAAGAACGCAGAGAACACAAAGAAAGGAGTTTTTTTGAGCTGTTTGCTCTCTCTTGCGGCATGAGTTTTCGAAAACGCGATGAGCGTTTAGCGCTGCAGCGTTTCCGGGAGGATGTAAGTCACCTGCATGCCGATGGTCAGCAGCGCGATTAGCCCAAAATACATTGCACCCATCGCCAAACGCTGGCCGGGTGTGACTTCGAAATAACGCTTTTCCTCATCGGACTTCGCGCGGAAGAGAGACATCAGGCGAGGCACGGAATAAATTAAAATCAATATCATCACGAGACTGACATGGCCGGCGGCGATTTGCGCCACGGTAAGCAGGGCCATGATGATAAAGCCGACGATCCATAACCACGGCGAAAGCGCGGTCACGATCCGTCCGCCGTCCAGGAAACCGACGGGCGCGAGATTGAAGAGGTTGAGCAGAAAGCCGACGTGGGCCAAGCCGCAGAACAGAGGGTTGTTGGTCGCGAGAAAAATTCCATAGCAAACGGCTGAGCCCAACGCTCCGAATATCGGCCCACCGATGCCGACGCGGGACTCGACCCAGGCGTTGGATGGATTTTCCTTGAGCGCGATCAAGGCGCCCACAAAGGGGATGAACATGGGCGCGCCGACTTTCAAACGCAGCGCTTTTGCCACGACCAGATGACCGCACTCGTGGACGAAAATCAGGAGCACAAATCCAGCCGCGAACCACCAGCCCCAAAACATCGCGTAAACCCAGACGCTGAGCAGCATGGTGCCGCCGGTTTTCAAGATCAGCGGGAGAAATTTTATCAGCGGCAGGATGAGAAACTTGAGTTTGGCGAAGAATTTGATGATGACGGCAAATGCCACACCGATTGGGCCGAGAGCTTTTTTCAGCTTCTGGCCGAACGTCGGTTGAATCGGCTGGCCGTATTCGCCGTATTGTTTTTGGGAAACTTCCGAAGGTTCCATTACAGCATATTATTGGGAAATGAAATGAGGTCAAACTGAATCGAGAACCGAATCGGGAAGGCTTTCAAAAAGCTGTTGAAACAGCTAAAAAGGCGTTGGGTCGCTTTTCTCACCGGGCTAAAGCCACGGTGTTAATGAGAAAGCTGTACATCAAAGGGGCGTTAGATGCGTCTGCATTGGTGGAATCGCGGAATTTCGGTTTCAAAAACGCGGCGCTGTGTTATTTTACGGGCGATGATTCTGGTGATAGATAATTACGATTCGTTTACTTACAACCTCGTGCAATACCTGGGCGAGTTGAAGGTGGAAATGCAGGTGCATCGCAACGACCAGATTTCTATCGACCGCATCCGCGAACTCAAGCCCGAGCGCATCCTGGTATCGCCGGGGCCGTGCTCGCCGCGCGAGTCCGGTTTGTCGAACGAGATTATCCGCGAATTCGGGCCGAAGATGCCGCTGTTCGGCGTGTGCCTCGGGCACCAGTGCATCGGGCATACCTTCGGCGGTAACGTGATCGTGAATTATCGCATGATGCACGGGAAGACTTCGCCGATTAAGCACAACGGAAAAGATTTGTTCGAAGGGATGCCCAATCCTTTCGCGGCCACGCGATATCATTCACTCGTCATCCAGCGCGATTCGCTGCCGGATTGTCTGGAGATTACCGCGGAGACCGAGGAAGGCGAAATCATGGGCGTGAAGCACAAGACGCTCCCGATCTGGGGCGTGCAGTTCCATCCCGAAAGCATCCTGACCGAAAGCGGACGGACGATATTGAAGAATTTTTTG
>DASXHY010000072.1:0-2518 GCA_036488095.1 Verrucomicrobiia bacterium
CGTAAAAAACCACGCGCTGGTTCTCATCAACGACCAATCCCTCGCGGTCGGCGAGTCGGAAAAAATTCGCGTTGGAAAAACAAATATCCTCGTTCGCTGCCTGGAAATTCGCGACGACTCGGTTCGCATCCAGATTGTCACTTCCGGCGAGGAGCGCGTGCTCTCGCTCAAAAAGACGCAATAACAAAGCTGCTGGGCCAATCGTTTCGCGGCCGGAAATCTGCCGGCGAACAATTATTGAAATTTTCCTGCTTCTCATCCATGTTCGCCCCATGCCTGACCGAGAAAATCCTGCGGATCCCTGCGGACCGGGTTCGGAATCGCGCAAACGCGCCGAACCTTGCTCCATTGTCATCTTCGGCGCCAGCGGCGATTTGACCGCGCGCAAACTCATTCCCGCGCTTTATCATCTGTTCAAGGAAAAACAGATGCCCTCCGCGTTTCGCGTCATTGGCTTTGCGCGCCGCGAAAAAAACGATGACTCCTGGCGGCAGGAACTCCGCGCCGCCCTCGACCAATTCTCCCGTACCAAGCCGGTGGATGACAAAGTCTGGGCGGACTTTTCCAAAAATGTTTTCTATTGCCAGGGCGACATCACCGAGGCGCCGGCCTACCAGAAATTGGAAGCTCTGCTCACGTCCTTCGGCCAGGCGCCGCTGCGCGAAAATATCCTTTTTTATCTCGCCACACAGCCGAGCCAGTTCGGCGAAGTGGTCCAGCAACTTCATAACGCCTCGTTGTTGCACAAAAACGGTTCCGGCTGGCAGCGCATCGTCGTGGAAAAACCGTTTGGCCACGACCTCGCCTCGGCGCGCGCCTTGAACCAGGAATTGACCCGCTTCGCCAATGAGCAGCAGGTCTTTCGCATCGACCATTATCTCGGCAAGGAAACGGTGCAGAACATTTTGATGTTCCGTTTTTCGAATTCCATTTTCGAGCGCCTTTGGAATCGCGATTCCATCGACCACGTCCAAATCACCGTGAGCGAAAAGATCGGCGTCGGCGGCCGCGGCGGATATTACGAGGAAGCGGGCGCCTTGCGCGACATGATCCAGAATCACATGTTGCAAGTGCTCGCGCTCGTCTCCATGGAACCGCCCGTTTCGCTCGAAGCCGAGGCCATGCGCGACGAAAAGGTGAAATTGCTCAAATCCATCCGGCCCATGACCTCTGCCGACGTCACCAAACAAGTCGTGCGCGGCCAATACTTCGCCGGCGTGGTGGACCATGAAGCCCGCCCCGGTTACCGGCAGGAGCCGAAGGTGCAATCCGATTCCAACGTGGAAACTTACGTCGCGATAAAGTTGTTCATCGACAACTGGCGCTGGTCGGGCATTCCGTTTTATTTGCGCACCGGCAAAAACCTTCCCAACAGCGCGAGCGAAGTGCGCATCCAATTCCGCCCCACGCCGCACGTGCTGTTCGCCGCCGCTTGCGGGCAATTGGACCAGAACGCCATCGCCCTGCGCCTTCAGCCGAACGAAGGCATTTATTTGCGCTTCAACGGCAAGGTGCCCGGCACCGCGCTGGCAGTCCGTCCGGTGCGGATGAATTTCAGTTACGATTCCGAATTCGGCGCGTACACACCCGAAGCCTACGAACGCCTGCTGCTCGAAGCAATGCTTGGCGACGCGACCCTGTTCATCCGCCGCGACGAAGTCGAAACCGCGTGGCAAATCGTCGATTCCATCCGCAGCGGTTGGGAAGGCAAATCACTGTCGAACCGGGAATTCTACGCCGCCGGCACCTGGGGCCCGGTCGCCGCCGACGATCTGCTCGCCCAAAGCGGCCACGTCTGGCACGAGCCGCAGGTGGGAAAGTGATAGCGTTGGATCGGTCGATAGCCGTGCGCTGGATTAAGTCAGTAATTCCGTGAAGTGTCTATGAGGGTCCCAAAGTTTCACCCTCTTCCCCAGGCCGGAACTATACAATTGAACAACCGCAGATGAACTCAGATAAACGCGGATGGGAAATCGGAAAATGCGTTTGCCTTATTGGCCATCCGCATCACCTTTCAGTGGGCGCATTTTTGGCACGGAAAGAGTTTTCGTCCCTTTCAGAATCTGCGTCCATTTGCGTCTATCTGCGGTTTGAACTGAATCGTTCCGGCTGGGGGAGGGGGCGAGCGTAGATCTGACTCACAAAAGATTGGAACACGATGAGCAAAAACCATGAACTAATTTCCTTCCGCACGCCCGACGAGTTGGCCGCAGCCGCCGCCAAAGCGTGGTTGGACGAAATCGAACGCGCCAACCGCTCGACGGCTCCCCACGACGTAGCCCTGTCCGGCGGACGAATCACGCAAAAGCTTCTCGCCTCAGTCGTCGCGCAAAACAGCTCCCGAAAAATTTCCTTCGCCTCGGCCAGTTTTTTCTTCGCCGACGAACGCTGTCTTCCGCCCACCGACCCGGAGAGCAATTTCAAGCTGGTCAACGATCTTTTGTTCGCACCGCTGAAAATTTCCGAAAAACAAATCCATCGCCTGCGCGGCGAAGACGTTCCCGAAGAAGCGGCGAAG
>DASXHY010000082.1:0-5431 GCA_036488095.1 Verrucomicrobiia bacterium
ATCATTGGTGTCGCCCGTATCGTAACGGCTGCTGATGCGATAGCCGGACAATTCGCGGGTGAGGGTTTGAATCGCGATGTAAGCCGGCTTGGGAGTGAGGTCCTGCGTGACGGTGCCAAAATTGTGCTCGTTTTCATTTGGATCGCCGCCGTCATTTTTCCAATCGTACCAGATTGAAATCGGCACGCCGCGGAGCAGGTTGGACAATTGTTGCCGCGCGATGAACGCCGCCTGCGTTTCCTGTGAAACGCCTTTGGTGTTCGAAGAATATCCCCATTCACCGCTGAGGATCGGCATTTTCTTTTTCGCTTCGCTGGGCGCGTAACGTTCGATGAGTCCCCGCAGCCGCTGGTATTCACCGGCGGCGCTTTCGGGGGGCTGCTTCGGTGAGCGATAGGGATGCACACTGACGGCATCCAGAAATTCCAGCGCGCCTGATTTCAAAAAGGGTTCCGTAAAATCCCACTGAAATCCCGAAGTCGCCGGCCCGACAATGGTCGCCTGCGGGTCCGCTTCGCGAACCGCTTTACAGGTCGCGAGCGCGAGGGTGATGTATTGGTTTACGTCGGGTTTTGGTTCCCAAAAGCCGCCGTTCGGTTCGTTCCAGATTTCCCAAATCACATGCCGGCCGCGAAAATGTTCCGCCGCCGCCGCGGCCCATCGCGCGAACGCGGCGACGCTTTCAGGATGCTGCGGCGAGCCGCGGGATTTCTCCACTTTGCCCGTGATAGGGTTCTTGCCGGTTTGAATTTCCTCATACAACGGATTGGAATAATCCAAAATGTAATACGGCCGGATGCCGCGCCGCTCCAGATCGCCCGTCAATTCGTCATAGGCCGACCAGTCGTATTCCCCGCGTTTTTTTTCGATGGACTCCCAGAAAAAATCCATGCGAGTGAATTTGAAACCCGCCGCGGCGATCATATCGAGGTCCCGCCCGCGCCCGCGGGTGAAATGGATGTTCACGCCCACGCCGGCCGGCAGGATTGGGTCGGGGATTTCCGCGGCGGAAAGTTTGCCCGCAAAAAATGCGGCGATGATCGAGAGCGATGCGGCGCGGCAAATTCGGCCAATGGCAAATTTGCCCGAAGGCGTTTTTAAGTTTGCAAGAGGTGACATGAGAATTTTGGATTCGTGCGAATCAACCGGAAGATTTTTCGCGTTGGGCTTTGGCTTCGGCGATTTGCGCGCGCCATTTCTCCACGCGTTCCTTGATTTTCTTTTCCACGCCCTGGTCGGTCGGTTCGTAATAACGCTTTTCCGCGCCTAGATAATCCTGCACGACGAAATGGTCCGGGTGGTCGTGGGCGTATTGGTAGCCTTGGCCGTGGCCGAGACGTTTGGCGCCTTTGTAGTGCGAGTCGCGCAAATGCTCCGGCACGGGCAAGGTGCGGCCGGACTCGACATCCTTCATCGCCGCGCCGATCGCCATGACGGTGCTATTGCTCTTGGGCGCAGTGGCGATGTAAATCGTGGCCTCGGCCAGCGGAATTTGCGCTTCAGGCCAGCCGATGAATTCTGCCGCCTGAAACGCCGCGTTCGCCAATACCAGTGCCATCGGATCCGCCAGGCCCACGTCTTCCGCCGCGTGAATCACGATGCGCCGCGCGATGAATCGCGGGTCTTCGCCGGCGTGGACCATCTTGGCCAGCCAATAGAGCGCGGCATCGGGATCGCTGCCGCGCATGGATTTGATGAACGCGGAAATGGTGTCGTAATGCGCGTCTTCATTATCGTAGACCACGGCTTTTTTCTGAATGCTCTGTTCGGCCACGGACAATGTGATGTGAATGACGCCATCTTTCTCCGGCGCGGTGGTGAGCGCGGCGATTTCGAGCGAGTTCAGAGCTTTGCGGGCGTCGCCGTCGGAAAGTTTTGCGAGATGCCGCAGGGCGTCTTCGTCGGCCCGGATTTTCATGCAGCCGAGGCCGCGTTCCTCATCTTTCAACGCGCGTTGGAGCAGGGCGTAGAGATCGTCTTCGGTCAGCGACCTCAATTCAAAGATTTGAGAGCGGGACACGAGCGGCGAGTTGACGAAGAAAAATGGATTGTGCGTGGTGGCGCCGATGAGTTGAACGACGCCGCTTTCGACGTCGGGCAGGAGGACGTCCTGTTGCGCTTTGTTGAAACGATGGATTTCGTCGACGAACAAAATGGTTGGCTGGCCTTTATTTTCGAGGCGATTGGCGGCGGAGGCGAGGACGCGGCGCATATCGGCCACGTTCGATTCCACGCCGCTGAGGCGCTCGAATTTGCTCTTGGTCTGGCGGGCGATGATTTGCGCGAGGGAAGTTTTTCCCGTGCCGGGCGGGCCGTAAAAGATGAGGGACTGGATGCGATCGGCCTCGATGGCGCGGCGGAGGAGCTGGCCGGGGCCGAGAATATGGGATTGGCCGACGAACTCGCTCAAATCGCGCGGACGCATCCGGGCGGCGAGGGGTTGGCGTTTTATGAAATCCGGCGCGGACGATTCCTCGGGCTTTGGTTCAGCCGGGGTTGCAAAGAGGTCGTCGCGCGCCATGGAGGAAAGCTAACATTGCGGCTGAGAAATTGAAAATTGCAAATGGAAAGCTTCTGGAGCGTTTGAAAAGACCTGCAACCGACCAATGGCCGCAAGAGAACGCAAAGATCACAAAGAACCGCTTTTCCTTTTGTGTTCTCTGCGTTCTTTCGCGGCCATGATTTTTTTGATCCCATCCAGAAAGCAAAAAACCCCGCCAGTGCCGTGTGTAACAGTTCCTTTGAACTTCTTTAGAAACAGTTCGGAACCCGCCGGATTGCTTTCGACTTCCAGTAAAGGCCTGTCGGCCACAACCTCGGCTCTGATTCCTTGTTTATTCACTACGGTTCAAGGACATAGTTTCTTATCACGAGCGTAGGCAGGGTAAATTTTATTCCGAAGTTCTCTTAGGAACTTGCGGACAAATTGTTTTGCAAAGAACAGTCGCAGCGATCTCATCTCGCGCGTTTCTATTTTTATTATCCGCTGAACTCTCTTTTCCTCAAGAAAAAATTTTCAACGGCCGAAATAATTTTTATTGTTATAGGGCCGCGGTTCGTTTCGAACCAGCGGGTCTTCACCCCAAAACTTTTTTTGCGCTATCGGTTCCAACACTGAGCAATTTTTTCGCCAACATGAACGGAATAAGCCAGAGCCACTTGCGAAAGTTCGTGTGTCTTTTTTCTGGAATTGTCTTTTTTGGCGAAATGATTTTGAGGCGGTATGCGGTCGTGCGGAAAAAATTCCGCCGTCTTTTCGTGCAATGGCTGGCGGATTAGTGAATAACAAGTGGTGCTTTGGAGAATGTTGAAAATCTTTCATGTAAAAATTCGCGGGAAATCTCCGGCCTAGCATTGTGGCTGCTTAAAGGCGGTGCATGAAGATTGACTGGCTCGCATGGATGACCGTTGCGGGAATTTACGCCAGGTGGACCGTCAATTGGATTGTAAGAATCGGTCGCTCGCCATTTTGGCGGCGGTTGAGTTTGCGAAAATAATTTTTTGGCGGTTATGAAGAACAGCAAAATGGGCTTTCCGACAATTGTGGAAAAGGGCGAACCGTTGCAGATCGGTTTTGTTCCGGATGGCGATTGCGCACCGATTGCGGTGGCGCGCGAGTCGGGGCTGTTTGACAAATATGAATTGGATGTCCAGTTGCGGCGTGAAACTCGTCTCTCGAACATTCGCGACCGGATGATCGAAGGCGAGCTGGACGCCGTCCACGCGCCCGCGACGCTGCCATTCATCACGAACCTGGGAATCGATTCCGACCGTTGCGCCTGTGTGACGGGCATGGTTCTGAGTTTGCAGGGGAACGCGATCACGATTTCGCGGCACTTGTGGGATGAAGGCGTGCGCGATGGCAAGACGCTGCGCGATTTGATTTTTCGGAATTGGGGCAGGCGGACGTTTACTTTTGGCGTGGTCTTTCCTCATTCGCCGGCCTATTTGCTCTTGCGGCGCTGGTTGAGGGAGGGATGCGTATCGCCGAGCGAAGTGCGGATCGTGGTGGTGCATCCGGCGCAGATGTTTCCCACGCTGAAATTGGGTTATATCGATGGGTTTTGCGCGGGTGAACCGTGGACTTCGCTGGCGGTGGAAGCGGAAGCGGGCGTGTGTGTGGCCACGAGCCGGGAACTGGCGCCGTTGCACCCGGAAAAAGTCCTGATGGTGCGAAATGATTTCGCGGAAAAGCGCCCGAGCGAGCATGAGCGATTGATTGCGGCGCTGTTGGAAGCGTGCGCGTTTTGCGATCAGCCAATAAACCGTCCGTTGATTTCGGAAATGCTGGCCCAGCCGCAATATGTGAATGCGCCCACCGATTGCCTGAAAAATATTTTGGGCGTCGAAGACCTGGAAGACCGCCCCGCGCCGGAGGCGGCGCCGTTGAACATTTTTTACAAGTATAACGCGAACGATCCGACGGACGACAAGGCGGCCTGGGTGCTGGGCCATTTGTACGAAATGATCGAGCAGCGCGCGTTGCCGCTGCCGCCAAGCGGGCGGACGCCGGTGCTGAAGAATATTTTCCGCCGCGATATTTTCCAACGCGCGAAAGCGACGGTCTTTGACCAGGCCCAGGCGCTGATGCTGGAAGCGCAGAGTTATGAAGCGATTCCGGCGAAATCGCCGGAGCGCTTTGACAAAGACGCAGTCAAAGCGATAGTGGAATAAATTTAGGCCGGTGTTGAGTGGTTGAGTGGTTGTTTCAGGGGTGTGCAACTTATTTGACCTTCAGCACCGGCCGTTACGTTTTTGGGAGCGCATCTCACTTTTTGAAACGGCCTGTGGATATCATTAACACCCTGCTTTAGCGGGGTGTTCAGCAACGTCTACGATTCCATAACCGCTTCAGCGGTTTCCTCGCCGCGCAAACCGCTAAAGCGGTTATGATATTTGTCGTCGCGCCCTCACCCAGCTAAAGCAGGGTGTTAATGAAAGTCCGTCTACCGGATACCAGTACAGAAAATGACATGCGCTTCTGGAGAGGACTGGGGAAAAGTTCGACTGGATATTTCATTCGCGACTCGCCAAAGTGGCGTTGGCCGTAAACTTAAACCAAAGGAACATTATGAGCATTCTGAAGGAGTTCAAAGAGTTCGCGATGCGCGGCAACGTGGTGGACCTGGCGGTCGGTGTGGTGATAGGTGCAGCCTTTGGGAAAATCGTCACCTCGCTCGTGAATGACATCATCATGCCGCCGATTGGCAAGTTGACCGGCGGCGTGGATTTCAAGGAACTCTTTATCAATCTGGATCCCAACAAAATGACGAAGGCAGGCGCGGCGGTGAAAACCCTCGCCGATGCGAAGGATGCCGGGGCAACGGTGATTACCTACGGTTCGTTCATCAATACGATTCTGGACTTCCTCATCGTCGCGTTTTGCATTTTCCTGGTCGTGAAAGCCATGAACAAGCTTTGGAAAAAACCG
>DASXHY010000084.1:0-14354 GCA_036488095.1 Verrucomicrobiia bacterium
CCCCAGTTGCAAACCGCGCCGAGCACGTTTCTCAACGCCATGCCGCGCACGCCGGGAAACAGCGCGCGATTGAGATAAGGCAGCGCTCCGATGTAGCCTGCCACCAGCAAAACAAACGTCATTCCCAAAACCCGCTCCGCCAGGGTCATTTCAAACGCCAGCAGGGTCCAGGTCTCAATCAGAAAAACAAACAAGGCCATGCCCGCGCAGCAGGCGCGCAACAATTTCGGACTGAACGGGACGGGAGGAGTGACCATTTTGGCAAATTCGCCGCGGACTTCCTCCGCGGAACCCATTCGCGTCACCGCTTCGCAAAACGCCTGCTTGGCCGTTGCGCCCGAGGCCACCTGTTGCTCCACGTCCTCGCGTAAATGACTTTCCAACTCATCCAACACGTCGCGCGATTTAATTCCGCCAACGGCCATTTGCCGCCGCCATTCGGCAATGGATTGATCCAGATTGAACATAATAAAATCTCCTAACTTTGGTTTGGACGCATTCGCTCGGACCGGACGCTCCACGCGGAAAAACAATTTCCCACGCCCAGCAATGGCGACAAACTCCACAAGAGCGCAATTTGTATGTGCGCGAGATTGTCAATGGTAAGGACACTCCAGATAAGCCGAAGCGCACCGGCGCCAAGAAAAATTCCCGCAAATGCCAGGGCCAGGATCGTCCGTTCGCTCGTGATCGGAAGATGCTTCGCAAATGAACGCCCCGCCCAACCGAACAGAATCATCGGCGCCATGGCGCCGAGCGCAAAAACAACTTCCAGCCACGTGATTTCCATTTTCCCGCTCCGCACTCCGAGGTACCAGGTGGGAAACAGGACGCAATAAACGAATCCGGTTCCGGCTACGACGGACCATCGGCGCAAGGATTCACGCGTTCGCAGCGTTTTGAGCCGTTGCACCCGCGCGAATTCCCTTTTCAATGTGTCCGCTTCACCCATGCGCTCGACTGCCCGCGAAAAAGCTGATTGAAGGTCCGCGCCGGCGCGAACCTGATGCTCCACGTCCTCGCGCAAATGATTTTCCAGCTCGTCCAGCGGCACGGGCGCCTTGATTCCGGCTGCGTTCATCCGCTGCCGCCAATTCGCGATCGCCTGGTCGAGTTCGAACGTAATCATTTTGACGCGCTGACCGTTAATTGCTCACGCGGTAATTTCCTCAGGTGCTCGTTGTGCAGCCCGCGCGAGACCACAGGCGAGCCCAAAACCGATGGCTATCGGAAGCAACCCAAAAAAACCGATCACCGGAATGATGGACGTGTCTCGAGACTGGCTCCCGGGTTTTCTTGGAACGATGAGCGCCAATCTCCGATCCTGCGCGTTCCTGACTAGATACGGTACGGGCCGGGCCGGAGACCGGCCAACCGGGGGCAATGTCCAGGTGCGCCCCGGAATGATCCGATCCGGGCCGCGCTCAAAGTGTGGCAGGATGATCTGGACGTAAAATGTGCAAAGCCCCAATCCAGCCAACAGACATGCGACTTCAATTATCTGCCGCTTTCGCTTTCGGGGAATTATGGGCAAGAGCGGGACGAAGGCAGGCCAGCCGCATGCTGTCGCAATAATTAAACCCATGGCAGTGAAACCAATCAACTGCTCCCCAAGCGAAGCATAGCAAAAGAAAATCGTGACCGTGCTCAGGAAGACGCCAAAAGCCACGAACAAAACGGCGATAGCAATCATCAGCTTTTCCAACACTCCCGCGACGCTGGATTTTTTGAATTCGTTCTTGAGCGCCCTGGCTGGCCCGATTTTTTTCACGGCCACCTCGAAGGCGCGCTCCGCGCTGATCCCGTCCCGCATTTGCCGCTCCACGTCCTCCCGTAAATGGCTTTCCAGTTCGTCGAGAATCGACGGGGAATTTATTCCTCCCGTAGCCATTTGCCTGCGCCAGGCGACGATTTGTTCTTCAAGGTCAGGCATACTGTTCTCCCCACAATTGAGTCAGGACGCCGTGGACTTTGAGCCACTGGGCGCGTTGTTCGTCCAGCGCGCGCGTGCCGTCCTTTTTCAGCGAATAATATTTCCGCTTGCGGCCGTTCTCCATTTTCACCCAGCGCGATTTGATCCAGCCGTTGTTTTCCATGCGATGCAACACCGGATACAACATGCCATCCGTCCATTGCAGATGATTATCGGAGCGCGCGCGGACTTCCTGGATAATCGCGTAACCGTAACTCTCGCCCTTGGAAAGCAGGGATAAAATCAACGCCTCCGCCGAGGCCGCCACGAGTTCTTTCGGAATCATAGGAACACTATGCATAGCCACGCTATGTATGTCAAGGGAAGATTTCAAGGTGCGGCTTGTAAAACGTAGCAGCCGACGTGAGGAGGCTCCATTCTTCCCCGAAAACAGCATGAACCTCCTTACGTCGGCTGCTACGGGACCTAAAAAATTTCTCGCCACTGCGCCCGCACTGACGCACAATTATCCTTTCGGCGGTTACCCCGTGTTTGATTGAACCGCTTTTGATTTTTTAACGA
This sequence comes from Verrucomicrobiia bacterium, assembly GCA_036488095.1. Taxonomy (GTDB): domain Bacteria; phylum Verrucomicrobiota; class Verrucomicrobiia; order Limisphaerales; family DASXHY01; genus DASXHY01. Next base: position 2,495 of record DASXHY010000084.1, read on the forward strand.
TGAAAGCCAAAATTATAGTTACGCCCAAGAAGGCCGTATTGGATCCGCAGGGCAAGACCGTGCAAACCGCGCTCGAACACATGGGCTATCGCGGCGTCAAAGCCGTGCACGTCGGCAAATACCTCGAGATTGAACTGGACGGCAACGACAAGGAAGCCGCTCGTCAGCAACTAAACGAAGCCGCGCACAAATTTCTGAGCAATCCCGTGATTGAAGACTACAAACTGGAGATTGAATGATTTTGATCTAGTTTACGATATACGATTTACGCGCCAAACAGACATGCGCTCGTAAATCGTAAATGGAAAAATGAATTTCATTGTTTTACAATTTCCGGCATCGAATTGCGACCAGGACGCCGTCCACGCCGTGCGCGTGCTCGGCCATTCCGCTCGGTTGCTCTGGCATAAGGAACATTCACTCGGCGACGCCGACGCGGTCCTCGTGCCGGGCGGGTTCAGCTATGGCGACTACCTGCGCTGCGGCGCGATTGCGCGCTTCAGCCCGGTGATGCAGGCCGTGAAACAATTCGCCGAAAACGGCGGGCTCGTGCTCGGCATTTGCAACGGATTCCAGGTGCTCACCGAGGCCGGACTGTTGCCCGGCGCTCTCATCCGGAACCGCGATTTGCAATTTCATTGCGAGCATATTTTCCTGAAAACCGCCACGAACGACTCGCCGTTCACGAGCCAGATTCCCGCCGGGAAAATTCTCCGTGTTCCGATTGCCCACGGCGAAGGCTGTTATTTCGCCGATGAACAAACGCTCGCGAGTCTCAAATCAAAAAACCAGATTTTGTGGCAATACTGCGATGCCAACGGGAACATCACCGATACGGCCAATCCGAACGGCGCATTGCAAAACATCGCGGGCATCTGCAACGAGCGCCGCAACGTCGCCGGCCTCATGCCGCATCCCGAACGCGCCTGCGAACCACTGCTCGGCAGCGCGGATGGAAAATTGATTTTTGAGAGTATGATTCACGCGTTGCAAAGTCGGCTGGCGAAGGCGGCGTGATTTTGAATTTTAAATCTGAGCAACCTGAGCTTTGAAATTTGAGATCTGAAATTTAAAATTTCCATGACCGAACCCGCCATCACACCGGAATTAGTCGCCAAACACGGCCTTACGCCTGAGGAATACGCGCACGCCAAGGAAATCCTCGGCGGCCGCGAGCCGAGCTATACCGAACTCGGCATTTTCTCCGTGATGTGGAGCGAGCATTGCAGCTACAAGAACACGCGCCCGCTGCTCAAAACCTTTCCCACCAAATCGCCTAAAATCCTCGTCGGCGCCGGCGAGGAAAACGCGGGCATCATCGATATTGGCGACGGATTGGCCATCGCGTTCAAGATAGAATCGCACAATCATCCGAGCGCGGTTGAGCCATTCCAAGGCGCGGCTACGGGCGTGGGCGGCATCGTGCGGGACATTTTTACGATGGGCGCGCGCCCGATTTGTGCGGTGAATTCCCTGCGCTTCGGCCCCATCACGGATGGAAGCTCGGAAAATGGCAGTCAACAACTCGCGGAAAATGCTGTAGAACACGGAGCAAGTTTAAGGGAAGCGACTCTTCCGGGAGCGGGCAATGCTGCAATCGGCAATCGGCAATCGGCAATCGGCAACAACAAACGCCTCTTCGCCGGCGTCGTCAGCGGCATTGCGCATTACGGCAATTGTTTCGGCATCCCGACCATCGCGGGCGAGGTCTATTTCGATAAATCGTACGAAGGCAACCCGCTCGTGAACGCTTTTTGCCTCGGTGTGTTGCGCCACGAACAAATCGCGCGCGGCGCCGCCAAAGGCATCGGCAACCCCGTTTTCTACGTCGGCCCAGCGACGGGCCGCGATGGCCTGGCCGGCGCGGCGTTTGCGTCGCAGGATTTGACCGAGGAATCCGCCGAGCAACAACGCGGTGCAGTGCAGGTTGGCGATCCTTTCATGGAAAAACTCGTGTGCGAAGCCTGCTTGGAATTGCTCGCCACCGGCGCGGTCGCGGGAATCCAGGACATGGGCGCGGCGGGCCTCACCTGTTCGACTTGCGAAACCGCCGCGCGCGCGGGCACCGGGATCGAAATCGAATTGAACAAGGTGCCGCAACGCGCGCCGAACATGTCCAGCTACGAAATCATGCTCAGCGAATCACAGGAGCGCATGCTGATCATCGTCCACAGGGGGCGCGAAGAGGAAGTGAAGCGGATTTTTGACAAATGGGATTTGCCCTGGGCCGAAGTCGGTGTCGTTACCGATACGGGCCGCATGGTCGTCAAACACGCCGGCAAAGTTGTCGCCGATATTCCCGCGAAAAAAATTGCCGATGAATCGCCGATCTATCAACGCGAAGCGAAGGAACCGGAATATCTGAAGGAAGTGCGCGCATTTCGGTTGGACGGAATCGCCGACAGCAAAAATCCGGCGGATGATTTGAAAAAACTTTTGGCCTGGCCCAGCATCGCGTCCAAGAATTGGGTTTACCAGCAATACGACCACATGGTGCGCGACGGTTCGGTGGTATTGCCCGGCAGCGACGCTGCCGTGATTCGCATCAAAGCCGATTCCCTCCCGGACGCCGATTCAGGCAACACGCACCTGTCCTCCGAAGTATTGACGAAGGAGGAACACGCAACACGCAACACGGATAAGCTGGTCGCCATGTCCGTCGATTGCAACGGCGTTTACGTCTATCTCGATCCTTACGAAGGCGGCAAAACCGCCGTGGCCGAAGCGTGCCGGAACCTCGCTTGCTCGGGTGCCGTGCCGCTCGGCGCAACGGATAATTTGAATATGGCCAACCCGCACAAGCCGGAATTGTTCTGGCAGATCAAGGAAAGCGTGCGCGGCCTCGCCGATGGCTGCCGCGCTTTCAATGCGCCCGTGACTGGCGGCAATTGTTCGCTCTACAATCAAAGCCCGAACGGTCCCATCGATCCCACGCCCACCGTCGCCGTCGTGGGCATTGTCGAAAAACCCGAGCACGTCACGACCCAATGGTTCAAAGACGAAGGCGACGCAATTATTTTGCTTGGCCAACCCGTGGACACGAACGATCCACTGCAAGGCCTCGGCGGCAGCGCTTATTTGCAGGTGATTCATGGCAGGAAAACCGGCTCACCCCCGCGCTGCAATCTCGACCAGGAAAAAGAACTTCACCTCGCATTGCGCGCGCTGATTCATTCCTGCGTGATCAAAAGCGCCCACGATTGCAGCGATGGCGGGCTCGCCGTGGCGCTCGCCGAAAGCTGCATTTCCCAACTCGTCGCGCGCGAAACCCCGCGCCTGATTGGCGCCGAAGTGGATTTGAGCGCATTCAAAGACGTTCGCCTCGATGCGTTGCTCTTTGGCGAAACCCAAAGTCGCATCGTGATTTCCGTTTCCCCGTTCAACGCCGGCAAAGTTCTGGCGCAGGCGAAAATTTTGGGCATTCCCGCGGCAGTTATTGGAAAAGTCGGCGGAGACGCACTGCAAATAAAAGCCGGCGAACAAAGCTTCAACGCGAATTTAACCGAACTGCACGACCTCTGGTGGAATTCCATCGCCCGCGCGATGAAATAGTCAGAGCCTCCTGACGTCGGCTGCTACGCTGCAATCGGCTTTTTCCAAATCGGCACCACACGCTTCATTTCATCAATCAACCACTGGCACGCCGCAAACGCCTCCCCACGATGCGGCGCGACGACTTCCACCCACAGCGAAGGTTCATTCACCTTCACAACGCCTACCCGGTGAACGAGGCGGACGGATTCGATCGGCCAGCGCTTTCCCATTTCATCGAAGAGCAAATTAAATTGATGCTCCACCATTTTTTGAAACGCTTCATATTCGATGGCGGAAATTTTTTTGTCCGGCGCTTCCGTTCCCCGAACCACTCCAAGAAAATAAATCACCGCACCCATCCCCTCGGACATTTCCCGCGCACAAAGCAGCTCCGCTTCATCAATCGGCTGCTTGGTAATGGTCAGTTTACGTTTCAAAACTCAATCGCTCGTAAATCGCAAATCGTAAATGCCTAGCCTCCTTGCACCGGCGGAAACAAGGAGACTTCATCGCCGTCCTTCAAAACGTAATCCCTCGGCTGATAATCCACACCCACGGCGACCAGCATCGATTTTTCCATCGCTGCAAGTTTCGGAAATTGCTGAAAAAGTTTTCTCAAAAAATCCGCCAGCGTGCTTGCTTCCGCGGCCGTTTCTTCCGATTGCGCGCAGCCCGTCAGGTCCTTGAAATAGGAATAAAAATGAACCCGCACGTGCATGCGTTACTTCCTATAAGGCGACTTCTGCACTTCCTTGAACACGTGCTCGTGCAACACGCCCACGAACGGCAGGTTGCGATAGCGCTCCGCAAAATCGAGACCGTAACCCACCACGAAATAATCGGGAATTTCAAAACCGATGTAATCCGCCTTCACGTTTTCCACGCGGCGCGCGGCTTTGTTCAACAGCACGCAAGTCCGGATTTTTCGCGGGTGCAACGCCTTCAACCGTTCGAGCACGCGCGTCATGGTCTTGCCGGTATCGAGGATGTCGTCCACGAGCAGCACATCGCGATTGCGCACGTCGATGCGCAATTCCTTCGTGAAAACGAGGTCGCCCGATTCCGTGCCGGCGCCGTAGCTGGAAACGCCGATGAAATCCAGGCGCATTGGCAGGTTCAGGTGGCGGATCAAATCCGCCAGGAACATCACCGTGCCGCTTAGCACCGACACTACAACCATTTCGCGCCCGGAAAAATCCCGCTGGATGACCTGGGTCATCTCGGTGATGCGCCGCGCCAGTTGTTGTTCGGTGATCAAAACGCGTTCGATGTCCTTCAGCCAGCGGATGTCCACGTGCGGCGTTTTTCGCTCCTCAGTCATATCAGATGTGCTTCGAGTCGTGTTCATCCTTCATCGCGTAGCCGCTTTCCTGCCGTTTGAAATTCACTTCGTTCTTTTTACAATACGCGTTGAACACATCATCCGCGCTCATCCCGAGCACTTGCGCCATGCTGATGAGAAAATGGAACAAGTCCACGACCTCCACCCGCGCGTTTTGCTCGTCGAACTTCTGATATTTGGCCCACCATTTCCAGGGGACACTGTCGGTCAATTCCGCCATCTCCTGCGTCATCGCGCGGCAATAATTGAGGATCCACTTGGTTTTTTCCTCGTCGGACATGCCGTCGGTTTTGACGCCGATGCGTTCGTTGAGGGATTTCTGCATTCGAAACAATTCGCGAAGCTGGTCTGGCTTTTCCATGCACAAAATAATCGGAAAGTGAGAAGGAGAAGCAAGCCTAAACGTGCTGCGTGGGGTGTAAAACGTGAAACGTGAATTTTTGCCGACGGTCCTCGCCATCATTCACGTTTTACGTTTCACGTCTCACGCCGCCCCAACTTTGCCCTTTGAACTTGCCACATCAATTCGTATAAAGAGCACATGACTTTGCCGCTAATTTTGAAGGCCGGAGGACCAGTATTCTTCCTGATTCTGCTTGCCGGCGCAGTCGCCGTTGTGGTTTTCATCGAGCGGTTTTTCCACTGTCATCGCGCCCAAATCAATTCCACCGAATTCCTGAACGGCGTTCGCAACGTCCTCCGGCGCGACAACGTCGTCGAAGCCATTTCGATTTGCGACGCCACCCCCGGCCCGGTCGCGCGCCTGGTCAAGACCGCCATTTTGAACCGCGACAACGGCCGCGACCGCGTTCGCGAGGCGCTCGAAGAAGCCGGCCTGGCCGAAGTGCCGCGCCTCGAGGAAAAATTAAATCTGCTCGCCACTATCGCGCAACTCGCGCCGTTGCTGGGCCTGTTCGGAACAGTCCTCGGCCTCATGACCACTTTTCAAACCATCCAACACGCCGGGCCGACCGCCCACGCGGGCGACCTCTCGGAAGGTGTGTGGCGGGCGCTGATTTGCTGCGCCGCGGGCCTGGCGATCTCAATCCCCGCGCACGCCGCCTATAATTATCTCGTTAGCCGCGTCAATTCCATTGTGCTCGATATGGAACGCGCCGCGACCGAAATCGTGAACATCGTCACGGAAACCCCGGTCAAAGCATCATGAAATTTCCGCGGAACGCACGCATCTTTCGCGGCCAACTGGATGCCGCGCCGTTCGCGTCGGTGTTTTTCCTGCTCGTGATTTTCGTGCTGCTCGGCTCGATGCTCTACGCGCCCGGCATCCGCGTCGATCTGCCCTCGTCCGGCAATCTCCTCCTGCCCGGCGCCGAAGGCCCCACCGTTTCCGTGGCCGTGACGACCAACGCCATTTACTTCGACAACCAGCTCGTTTCGGAAAATGATTTTTCCAACCAGTTGAATGCCGCCACCCGAAAATTTTCCGAACCGCTCACACTCATCGTGCAGGCGGACAAGGAAGTGTCCGAGGAAAAAATCGTCCATCTCAAAGTGTTGGCCGATCAGGCCGGGGTCCCCGGGTTCGTGCTTGCCACATTGCCGCGCGTTTTCGATTCGAGCGCTCCAGCGAAAACCAAGCCATGATTTCCGCCGCAGCCGAACCGCAAACCGAAGACGCCGCCGACACGTCCGCGCGCAAGCGTTTCCGGCTGCAACCGGGGCTGTGGATCGCCATAGCGCTCGTTTTCCTCGCGCAAGTGGCGCTGCTCTTTTGGCTTGGCAACCCGCCAGTGACCCGACCGTCGCAACCGCCCGTTCCGTCGGTCATTCATTTAGGCGCGAACGCCTCGCGAGAATTGCTCGCGCTGCAAGACCCGACGCTTTTTGTGCTGCCGCATCGCGATAATTTTTCCGGCGCCGCCTGGCTGGAAACGCCCGCGCAAAACTTTACCCCCACGAACTGGACCGAACCGCCGCGTCCGTTGCCGTTGTTGCCTCAACAACTCGGCGCGGCATTCATCGCATTCATGCAAACCAATCTCCCGCCGCGGTACCAGCCGGAAATGGACTCCAGATTTGCGGAAGCGCCATCCACGCCCAGGGAACCGATTTCGACCCATTCCGAGTTGCGCATCGAGGGTGATCTCGCCCGGCTTCGCCTGCTCACCCCGGTGCGTTTGCCTCCCCAGACAAATGCCGATCTATTGTCGAGCACAGTCGTGCAATTGCTGGTGGACGCGCGGGGATTTCCCTTTTCGCCGATCATTGTTGCGAGCAGCGGGAGCCCCACCGTAGCGGACGTGGAGGCGTTGACGGTGGCCAAAGCGCTCCGGTTCGCGCCCGCGCAGGCGGCTGACCTCGGGGCCGTGCCGCCGGACAAAATGATCACGGGCAAATTGATTTTCGAGTGGCAGACCGTGCCGCTGCCTGCCACGAACACGCCGCCCGCGACACCGTAATATGCCCATAGCAAAACTTCTCGCCGGATACCTGTTCGTGCTCCTCGGCACATTGACGGCCGCCATTATTTACACCGAATTTCGCCAGCGCCGATTCAAGCCCACCCCCAGTCAGGACCGGATTTTCCGTTGCACGAAATGCGGACTGGTCTACACCGACGACCCGGACGTGGACCGCTCGCGTTGCGTGCAATGCGGCCAATTGAACGAGGCCATCGAGTTTTAAAGATCCGTAGCAGCTGAGGTAACGAGGCTCTGATCTAAGGCTTTTCCGCGACCACTTTCCCATCGCGCCAAATGTAAATCGGCGTGCCGTACATGCGGGCAGTTTTGCGGGCGGCTAGGCGAGACCGGCTAAGGGCGCGCCCCACTTTTTTTGCAAAATCGTCGGCTTTTGGCTTGGCCGTCTTTGCTTTCATTTGTTTCTTTCGATCAGCACACGACTCTCACCAGAATTATCATACACCGTCGATGAGTCCGCCAGAAATTTATAAACGTTTTCAAAATTCTTCCAACCGCGGTGAAACCGGCGAACCACATCCGCGGGCGGCACATTATGTCCGCCTTGTTTGACACGAGTAGCGATGCGTCGCAACGCCAGTTGAGCAGAAGCCAAGCGCAGGAAAATAATCTCGATTCGATAGCCGGCGGATTTCCAGCGCTTAAGGCGGCCCACATAAGTCAAACCGCTCAACGTGCTTTCAAACGCAAAATCCCGTCGTGCTTTTGCCAGCCTATCGAGTTCGGCAAGAAATAATCGCCCGGCATTCAACGCGGCAAGATCCGGTTTCAGCGGCGACAATCCCGCCGCCAGCAAATCCGCATTCACAAAATGAATGACGCTGGCATATTTCGGCAGGAACTCTCTCGCAAAAGTCGTTTTCCCCGCGCCATTCGGACCCGCAATAATGATGCAGCGCGGGGATTTCATCTCAATTCCCCGTCTTCAGCTCCACCACATCGTGCGGAGCCGCTTCGCGCTGCCCGGCGGGGCTCACGCGGATGTAACGCGCCTTCTCGCGCAATTGCGCCAGGTTCACCGCGCCCAGATAACCCATCCCGCTTTGGATGCCGCCGATGAGTTGCGCCAGCACGCGGTCCACCGACCCGGAAACTTCTTTCAACGCCTCCACGCCTTCCGGCGCCACCTTCATCGCCGGATTTTTCTCGTGCCCATAACGCGCCGCCGACCCCGCCTTCATCGCCGCGAGACTGCCCATGCCGCGGTATTGTTTGTAAAGCTTGCCGCCGATTTCCAGCACCTCGCCCGGCGCTTCCGTGCACCCGGCCAAAATGCCACCGCAAATCACCGCGCTCGACAACGTCAACGCCTTCACGATGTCCCCCGACTTCGTAATGCCGCCATCGGCCAGGACCGCCACTTTTTTCTTCGCCGCCGCCTGCGCCGAAACATACAACGCCGTCATTTGCGGAATGCCCACGCCCGCCACAATGCGCGTCGTGCAAATGGACCCAGGACCCTGGCCAACCTTGACCGCATTCGCGCCTGACCGCGCGAGAAACTCCACGCCTTCCGAGCTCGTCACATTGCCGGCAATGATCGGCAACTTCGGAAAAGCGTCGCGCAACATTTTCACCGTATCGCCAACGCCTTTCGTGTGCCCGTGGGCGGTCGAGACGGCCACCACATCCACGCCGCGTTCCACCAACCCGCCCACGTGCGCGAGAATGCGTTCGCGATCCAATTCACCGAAGGCATTGCGCGTCGCCGACACCGCCGCACCGCAGATAAGATGAAAATTCGCGTCCCGAGCCGGCTTGAATTGCGCGCGACGCTCCTGCGTGATGCGCTCCACGTCGCTCATCGTAATCAGCCCGCGCAACATGTCCTTATCGTCCACCACCAGCAATTTATGGATGCCCAGATGCTCCGTGAAAAACTTGTCTGCGCGCGCGATCGGATCCTTCCCGAGCTCCTTTTGGTTGATCGTGTGAACCTGTGACCGCGCCTGCAGCGCCTCGGCAACCTTCCGTTTCGCATAGCGCGGCTTCACCACATGGCTGGGCAGCAGGCCCAGTAATTTCCCTTTTTCATCCACCACCGGGAAAGTGCTGAACGCGAATTTCTTTTCCTCCATCAACTCCAGCACGTCCCCGATCAATTGGTCCGGCGAAACTTTAATCGGCTCCTGAATCAACCCGTGCACGTGATGTTTCACCCGGCTGACCTCGGAAAGCTGCTGCCGGTCCGGCATGTTGTAATGAATGAGCCCAAGCCCGCCATTGAGCGCCATGGCGATGGCCATGCGCGACTCCGTCACCGTGTCCATGTCCGACGAAATGATGGGGATGTGCAATTGCAGGTTCTCGGACAGGGAAGTATCGAGCTGCGTCTCGCGCGGAAGAATTTCCGAATAAAGCGTCGCGAGCGTGATATCGTCGAAAGTCAGCCCGATGCCGCTGTAGGCCGGAAAAAAGGCATCCGCCGGCTTGTAGAACTTGGAATCGAAACTATCGGTTTCTTTATGCGCTGCCATGGAACAGCAAAACAGTTTTACGCCGAGATGACAACTATGAAAACATCAAAAAATCGAATCAACGCCCGCTGGAATATGTTAGCCCCCCCCCCTCGCCCCCCCAAAAAAATAATTCCGTCGTCCAGGTATCTCAGTTCTGATCTTGCGTTGGCAGATTGCGAAGTTGTTGAATGATTCTTGTTTCGTCGAAAGGCCGAACGTGCTTCTTCATGGCAGCTTCTTCAGCGTTGATAACTTCGGTAACCAACCGCTTGGCTTGCTCGGTGGAACACCCCGCCTTTTCGAGTCGCCTGAAAGTCTGATAGGCATAAGCTGTCGCTCGGGAAAACTCATTCGATTCTTCCATAAATTTCCTTGCACATCTGACAGCTTCTTTATGGGCTGCCATAAAATAGAAAAACAATTCCCACACCGTATGGCAACCTTGAAAAACATCAAGGATCGGCAAAGCTGGCGCTCGCGGCCGGTTTTTTGCCGGGAAGCGCGTCGGCGCCTGTATATTTGAGATACATCACTTGTTTTGGAAAATTGAAGGTAACTTGGTGCCTCGCCAGAAATTTCAATCCGATCAGGTTTGGATGTCCCGCTTGAATGATGAGGTTCGTATAGGTTTGGCCGGCCCAGGAGCATGTGGAAAAAGTCAAGAACCTGGGAACCGGGCTTTTGGGCACGCCAACGATCTTGATTGGAGCAGGCTGGGCCTTTTGTTCCAGAACGGCTCGTTTACAAAGTTTTGAATTCACCACTCCGTCAAGCGGGAAGCCGGTATCAATCATCCATTCAGAGTCTTCCCGATCGAAAAAGCCATGATGATGAATGTAGATATAATGTGAACCCGTTAGTGGAAAAGCCTTGCCCAGTTCGGCGACATTCACAGAATCGGGGTCCAGAAACCGCATCTTCCCGGCTTGAAAATCAAGCTGAACACAATAATGCCGCAGGCAATCCATGCCGAGAATTCCGAACGTATTATTCCAAGTGCCGATCTGGTCGCCGGTCATGAGTGGGGTATCTCCCAAATAAATCGTGGGCGTTGCGTAGATTTCTTCTTCTTCTATGTCGCCGCCGAATGTCAACACCCTGCCTTTGGCAAGGCGCTTTCCCAATTGTTGTTCCAAAGATTTGGGCAAAACGCTGCCGGGCGCTCCGGTATCCACAACACAGGGAAATGTGTCACCGTTCTCCAGATGAAGCTGTACCACTAACGAGCCTCCGCGACTCGCATATTTGTTTATTGCAACGTCAGCGGGCAACTTGGATGCCGCAACAATGCGGGACTCATGCCGTGCCGCTACGCACGAGCAGAATAGAATCAAACCACTTGCAACAGCGACGAGAGAAGACAAACGAACGGCGTTCATGGGGTCTTGCCAAATTCAGTAAACAGTCAGAGGAATCATTGGCAAGGGAATAATCGGAAAAAACTGTCTGGAGCGAATCAAAAAAGTTATAGCCGCGAAAGAACGCAAAGAACAAAAAAAGCCGATCTTTGCGATCTTTGCGTTCTCTTGCGGCCATTGGTCGGCATCCCGAAAGAATTTGTTTTTCCCCCCACATCCGGCAAATTAACCCTCGTCTGCATGAACCCAATTCGTTCGCTCCTGCGCACGCCCAACCGCCGCATCGCGGCGCTGGCGCTCATTGTCCTTGCCGTCGATCAGATCACCAAGGCCATCGTGTTGCATTACCTGCCCCACGTTTGGGACGAACGCACCGTGCTGCCCGGTTTCTTCAAACTCGTCCACTGGCAGAACACCGGCGCTGCCTGGAGCTCGCTCACGGGCAAAAACAACTGGCTGGCCCTCATCGCCATCGCCGCGCTCATCATCCTGTTTTTCAGCCGGCACCACTTCAACTCGCACACGTTGCTGGGACAATTCGCCTTTGGCCTCGTCATCGGCGGCATCATGGGGAACCTCGCGGACCGGATTTTGCGGCAACACGTGGTGGATTTCCTGCGCTTCTATTTAGTGCAACGCGGCGGTGACGAAACCGGTTTTCCCGCCTTCAACGTGGCCGACAGCGCCATTTGTGTCGGCGTGACCCTCGTTTTCCTGCTCACCTGG
>DASXHY010000151.1:0-2346 GCA_036488095.1 Verrucomicrobiia bacterium
CTGGATTTGGTGGAAAAACAACACCAGCCAGCCATCCTCGTGCGCGACGGAAAGCCGGTGGCCACGCTTAATCCCATTCTGTCCCCAGCCTCGAGTTGCGAGGATTTGGCGTCGCGTTGGGGTAAACTGGAAAAATTACCCGCTGACGAAGCCAAAGCCTTTGCCGATGACGTTGAGCAGTCCCGCAATACACTGCCCCCGGTCAAGCCGGTATGGGACTAATTTTTGACAGTTCCATTTTTATCGCTGACGAGCGCGGAAGGTTTGACATGGCCGGCTTTCTGCATCAATTCGCTGAGAAACAACCCGTAATTGCCGCTATCACCGCATCGGAACTGCTTCATGGTGTCGAACGGGCGCAGGACAGCCTGAGGAGATTACGCCGCGAACGGCACGTCGAACAAATTTTGGCGTCTGTCTTTGTTCAACCATTCGAACTGACGCAAGCTCGCCACCCCGCCCGAATTTGGGCCGATTTGGAAGCGCGTGGAACGATAATTGGAGCTCATGATCTTCAGATCGCCGCGACCGGGTTGTCCCTGAATTATGATGTGGCCACGCTCAACGTGCGGGAATTCACCCGAGTTCCCGGATTGGGCGTGGTGGACGCGACTCGATTTCATCGTTAGGCTGCTCATGCCCGCAATTGAAGTCAACGGCCTGACCAAAGCGTTCCGGACCTACAAAAAGCTTCCCGGCTTTGGCGGAGCTGTTCGCGGGCTTTTTCATCGGCAGTATGAACAGACGGTCGCAGTGAAAGACGTCAGCTTCACTGTTGAACCGGGCGAACTGGTCGGATTTCTCGGCCCGAACGGCGCGGGCAAAACCACCACACTAAAAATGCTCGCCGGCCTGCTGTATCCCACCAACGGTGCGGCCAAGGTGCTCGGTTATACGCCGTGGGAGCGGGATGATGGGTATCGCCGGCAGTTTGCGCTATTGCTCGGCCAGAAAAATCAGCTTTGGTGGGACTTGCCGGCGCGGGAATCACTCGAACTCAACGCCAAAATTTACGGCATCGCGGACGAGGCGCTCAACCGCACCGTCGATGAAATGACCGAATTGCTGGCCGTGCGCGACAAGCTGAACGTGGCCGTGCGCGAACTTTCCCTGGGCGAGCGCATGAAAATGGAACTGATTGCCTCGCTGCTGCATCGGCCGAAAATCCTGTATCTCGACGAGCCGACCATCGGCCTGGATGTAGTTTCTCAGAAAACGGTGCGCGAATTCCTGCGCGAACACAATGCGAAGCACAAGACGACGATCCTGCTGACGAGCCATTACATGACCGACATCCAGGAATTGTGCAAACGCGTCATCATCATCGATAAAGGTGTGATTTCCTTCGATGGCCTGTTGAACGAGGTGGTGGATCGGTTTGCAGATTTCAAGCTCATCACCATCCAATTCGAGGGCACCGCCAGCTACTCCGCGGAATCAGTGGCGAAATACGGCGAATTGGTGGAGCAAAGTCCGGGGTGCCTGACGCTGAAGGTGAAACGCGACCGCGTCATTCCTGTCTGCAAAGCACTTTTGGATGAATTGCCCGTGAGCGATATCGATATCCAGGAAGTGCCGATCGAAGATGTGATTCGGAAAATCTTTGCAAGGTGAAATTATTTAACCACGGATAGACACTGATGAACACGGATTAAAAGCAGACTTGCTAGGGCGGTTAAAAAAATACTGTAGCCGCAGACGTGAGTCTGCTCTAACTGGTTCTTCGCAAAAACGCGCTGAAAAAGAGTGAGCCGACTCACGTCGGCGGCTACGACATTTCTTGAAACGCTCTAGGGCGAGACGCCCGTGCCACTACGCGGGGTCTATCGCGTATCCCGCGTTGCGGAATCGTTGCAGCTTGTAGATCAACGCGCGGCGGCTGATGCCCAGCGCTTTGGCGGTCTCGGTGCGGTTGTAATCGTGCTTCCGCAAGGCCTGCAGGATGGCCTGGCGTTCGATTTCCTCCAGTTGTTGCGCGTCGGCGGGCATTTGTGCCCCGCCCGGGTGCTGCGCGGCGGCTTCGCGGACTTTGGTGGGCAAATGGGTCGGCAAAATCAGTTCGCTGCGCGCGAGCAGGACGGCGCGCTCCATGGCGTTACGCAACTCGCGAACATTGCCCGGCCAGGGATATTGTTCCAGGCAAGCGGCGACTGTGTCGGAAAAACGCGCGCGGCCTTTCGCGAATTCCGAGATGAACACGCCGGCCAGCGGCAAAATGTCCTCGCGCCGCTCGCGCAAGGGCGGGATATTCAGCTCAACCACATTCAGGCGATAAAATAAATCCTCGCGAAAGCGGCCATTTTTGACTTCGTCCTCGAGGTTCCGGTTGCTGGCGGCCAGGATGCG
>DASXHY010000176.1:0-2804 GCA_036488095.1 Verrucomicrobiia bacterium
GCTGGCGTACATGTTCATCGTTCAACACTTCGCCAACCAGCCCGGCTCGCTGGAAAAAGGCACGCTTTGCAGCATGTACCTGGGCCTGTTCCTCGCCGGCTGCTTCATCCTGTCCATCGGCTGTTTCGCCTCCGCAATCACCAAAAGCCAGGTTGTGGCCGGGATGATCACGCTGGTGGCCGGAATCGCGCTGCTGATGTTGAACTGGCTCGCGCAAAGCATTTCCCCGGCGGGCCGATGGCAGGCGCAGGTGCTGTCGTTTTTCAATTTATCCCAGCAGATGATGGATTTCACGCGGGGCGTATTGGACACGCGGGTCATTATTTTTTACCTGAGTGTGACGTTTTTCTTTTTATTTCTGACGTTGCGCGTGATTGAAAGCCGCCGCTGGAAATAACATGGCCACTCCACTCCCACCCAGTTTCTCACCCCGCCGCAAATGGGGCATCGCTTTCAGCGTCGGATTTGCCACTGTGGCGGTGTTCCTGATTTTGCTCGGCGTCAACTACCTCAGCAGCCAATATTTTTTCAAACGCTTCTATTTGAGCACCGATACCCGCGTGCAGCTTTCACCGCGGACAATCAACGTCCTCAAGACCCTCACCAATCACGTGGACGTGACGATTTATTATGACAAGGACGATCCGCTTTATGGCGACATCGTCAGCCTGTTGAACGAATACCAGGCGCACACCCGAAAACTGGCAGTCAAAACAGTCGATTATTATCGCGATCCCGGAGCGGCGCAGGAACTGAAATCCAAATACAACCTCGGCTCCAGCACCAATAAGGATTTCATCATTTTCGATTGCGACGGCCGGACGAAATTCGTGGACGGCGGCTGGCTTTCCTCCTTTCATTACGAGTTGCAGCCCTCGACGAACCAGAATGACACCAAGCTTTACATCAATCGCAAGCGCGTCGCGTTCAATGGCGAAATGTTGTTCACCGCGGAGATATTCGCGGTGACCCAGCCGAAACCGTTGAAAGCCTATTTTCTCCAGGGCCACGGCGAACGTTCGCCCAACGACCAGGATGACACCGAGGGTTGCAGCAAGCTGGCGGAGGTGTTTCATCGCAACTACGTGGGCACCGCGCTGCTGAATAATCTTTTCAGCACCAACAACATTCCGCTCGACTGCAATCTCCTCGTCATCGCCGGGCCCCACGCGGAATTCCAACCCGCCGAACTCGAAAAAATCTCGCAATACCTCGACCAGGGCGGACGGCTGTTCGCGATGTTTGACGTGCGCTCGGTGAATCATCAGCTCGGACTGGAAACGAATCTCGCGAAATGGAACGTGCGCGTCACCCACAGCACGGTGCGTGACCCGAATCGCGCCATTGATCAGTCCGGCAGCGCATTTTCGGTGGCGGATTTCGGGTTGCACGACATCACAAAACCGCTGGTGGGTTCGCAGATGGAAATTGTTTTGCCGCGCCCGATTGAACGCATCAAGGCCCCTTCGCAGGCCGGAGCGGATGAACCGCAAGTGACCGAACTCGCTTTTTCCAGCACGAACTCCGTGCTCGACGACAATCCATCCGGCGCGGCGCGCGCCTATCCGTTGATGGTTGCCGTGGAAAAAGCCGCGCCGAAAGGCGTCGCCACCGAGCGCGGGACCACGCGAATGTTGATTGCCGGCGATTCACTTTTTTTGGACAACCAGCTTATCGAGGCGGGCGTGAACCGGGATTTTGCCGATTCGGCGATCAATTGGTTGCTGGAACGCTCGATTTTTCTGACAGGCGTCGGCCCCCGGCCGGTCACGGAATATAAACTGGTGATGAATCACCGGCAGGTGCGCGCGGTAAAAGGCATTTTGCTGGGCGCCATCCCGGGCGGAATTCTTTTGTTTGGCGGCCTCGTCTGGCTGCGTCGCAGAAAATAATCCGCGCATGAGTTCGAAGAATACCTGGCTCTGGTTGACAGCGGCGGCGGCGCTCTTCGCGTTTATTTTCCTTTTCGAACGATACCGTCCCCACCCTCATACCGGCCCGGAATACCTGTTGCCGGAACTGGACCCCAAAGCGGTGTTGACGGTGGAAATCCGGCCGGCCGGCCAGATGGGAATCCGCGCCGAACGCACCAACGGTGGCTGGCAATTGGCCGAGCCGGTGGTTTATCCCGCACAAAGCACGAACATCCAAAACCTGCTCGAAGCGCTCGGCCATCTCACGGTGGCGCATCAGATTTCGGAGCAGGAATTGCGGAAGGATCCGAAAGCAGACGAGAATTACGGCATCGAACCGCCGGAAACGTTGCTCGTACTCAGCGAACGCGACTCGACCAAGCGAATTCATTTCGGCCATCGAACTTCGCCCGGCGACCAGGTGTTCGTGCAGGTCATCGGCATCGAAGGGATTTCGATCGTGGACGCCGGCGTGTTGAATCTGCTGCCGGAAAATGCCAATGCCTGGCGGGACACCACACTCACTGATTTCGGGCAATTGGCTTTCGATCGCATCACGGTCACCAACACGGTGAAAAGCCAGTCGTTTCTGCTCCAGCGCGATTCCACGAATAAGTTGTGGGCAATGACGTTCCCGATGAAAACGCGCGCCGACAGTGACAAGGTCGAGAACGCGCTTCAAAAGCTCGATACCTTGCGCGTGCGGAAATTTGTGTCCGACGATCCCAAAGCGGATCTCGATCCGTTTGGACTTCAACCTCCCGCGTTGACCGTTGTGTTGGGGCAAGGCAGCAACGCCCTCATCGCCCTCGATCTTGGCAAGCTATTGACCAACAGCCCGGGCCTCGTTTACGCGCGCCGCCGCGATCAAAATACCATCGTCGCCGTCTC
>DASXHY010000190.1:0-7252 GCA_036488095.1 Verrucomicrobiia bacterium
CATGTTGATCGTGGACGACGAGGAAGGACCACGCCAATCTTTGCGTGTCATTTTCAAGGACGACTACGATCTCTTCATGGCCAGCGACGGCGCAACGGCCATCGAGCTTGCCCAAAAGCACAAAATCGACATCGCCGTCTGCGATATCCGCATGGCCGGGATGTCGGGCATCGAGGTGCTCGAGCGGCTGAAATACGTGGACCCTGCCATCGAGGTGGTGATGATGACGGCCTTCGAAACCACGGACACGATGCGGCAGGCGCTGCGATTGCGCGCGTGCGATTACATCAACAAGCCGTTCGATATTTCCACGATGCGCGCGGCGGTGTCGAACGCGATGCAACGGCGCACACTGGAAACTGAAATTCACAGCAACGCGGAGCAGCTTCAAGGAATGCTGGACGAGTTGCAGAACCAGAAGATCGAGGAGCAGATTGCCAACACGCGCGGGGAAATTTACGCAAGCATCATCCACGATATCAACGGCCCGCTGACGGTGATTTCCGGGTTCGTGCAATTGATGAACCAGCGTTTCGGCAACGCCTCACGCATGGACGTGCAGGACCTGGAATTCATCAAGGACCGGTTGAAGATCATCACGCGCCAGGTCACCAATTGCATTGAGATTTCACGCCGCTATCTTGGTTTTCTGCGCAAGCAGGCGGACGAAGCGCCGCGCGTTCCCGTGAACCAGCTTCTGACGGACCTGCACCAGCTCGTCAATGTGCATCCGAGCCTGATGAACAACCAATTCATCGTTCATCCGCTGGCGGAGGAAATCGGCGTGCGCATCAACGGCACCGATATGATTCAAATCCTCCTGAACCTGACGGTGAATGGGTTCCAGTGCTCGCCGCAAAGTCACATCGTGGAGATCGAGGGCCGCATCCTGCGCGAACCGCTCGACCTGACGTCGTTCAAAGACTGCGCCGAGACGCGCTTTCTCAACGTGGAAAATTTCGATAACAGCGCGCCGGTCCTGCAACTTTCCATTCACGACAACGGCCCCGGCATTCCGCCGGAAGTGTTGCCAAAAATTTTCCAGCCGTATTTCACCACCAAAAGCGCGCGGCAAGGCACCGGCTTGGGATTGAACATCGTCCAGCGTCTCATCAAAGAATCCAAAGGAGCTTTGCGCGTGCAAACGCGAGTGGGCGAAGGGACTACGTTTACGGTTTACCTTCCGGCGGCAATTCTGGGGAAATAGTTTCTGCCTCTTGCTGTCGGATCTTGCGCCCGTTAGGGCAGCATGAAAATAGCCCAGCGATTTTATCGCTGGGTTAGAGCCAAAACCACCGCAAGTCCCGTGAGGGACGAAAGGATTGCTCCTCTCATTTCTGCCGTCCCTTGCGAGACTTGGTTGCGTTTTGACATACACTTTTATCGAAGGACGGGCTGCGATTTGTCGAGCTCATCATCGCTTCCTCTTGCTTCGAGCTAAGTCATAAACTATTGCGAGGACGACCAAAGCCACACCACTGCAAAAAAGCAGCCGGACGATTCCTGCAAACGGACCATGCTGATCGAGCACGCCACGGACCACTAACGCCACACCCATGATTAAAATACCGGTTGAAGAGATGAGAGACCCGGGAACAGATCGCGGAATGAGCCCGCGCCACGTAGCGGTATCGCGCCATCGCGAATGTAAACCCGAAATAAGAATGCCGCAGGCAATTAGAATGAAAATGCCAGCACTGACAAACATAGCGGCGGGCCCCATCTCGGCATCTGGATTTGTTACAGCGACCATGTTCACACTATCCCCGCCTTCTCCAACACCCGCGCAAAGTCGTACTCAGCACTCCGCGCCTTCCGTCCGCGCAAGGCATTCGCGGCGTCATCTCCGGGGAACATTTCCGTTTTGGCGTCCCAGGTAAGTTTGCGTTTTAGTTTCATCGCGATCCACGCGGTGACGCACGCTTCCAGGCTGCGCGACGATTGCTCTATGGGCGCAACCGGCTGCCGGTTGGCCACGATGCTCTCCAGCCAGTTGCCGTGATGCGTCCGGCTCGGCATCCACCGAATCGCATCGCCGGTCACGGGCGTGAGAAGTTTGGGATCGCTCGCCCGCAATGGCCGACGGGCCGCAGCGGAGGTTGCGTTTTCCGCTTCATCGCTGCGCGTGCAGAAAATCCAGCCGTCGTCGCCTTCAAAGCGGATGCCGTTTGGAAACTTGTTATCCAAAATGACCTGCACGTTTTTGGGATACATCATTTCGACGTGATACGTGGTGTGTACGGTCCACATATCGTTTTTCATGAACTGCGCCTGCGCTTCCACCGTGAGCGGGCCGCCCAGTTGCTGGCCCATGGCCCACTGCGCGATATCGAGGTGATGCGCGCCCCAATTGGTAATCATCCCGAGGCCGAAATCTTCGGTGGTCATCCAGCCCGGCCGGCCGAACTGATCATTCTGCGGGTGGACGCGCCCTTCCATGTAGGGCTGCTCGGGCGCAGCCCCAAGCCAGCGCTCAAAATCCAGATTTGCCGGCACCGGCATCGGCTTCGGCGCGTGGCCACTCGGATGATCCAGGCCGATTCCGATTTTGATGGTCCTGAGTTGGCCGAGCCGGCCATTGACCACCGCCTCGCTAGCAACACGGAAACTTTTCCACGGTCGCTCCGAACGCTGTTGCGAGCCGGTCTGCAGAATAATTTTTTTCGCCCCGACCGCCTTTCGCAGTCCAATCGCCTCCACAATGCTGTAGGTCACGGGTTTCTGGACGTAGATGTGTTTTCCCGCAATGGCCGCTTCGATGGCCACAATCGCGTGCGAATGATCGGGCACAGTGATGACCACGGCATCGATCTCCGGCGACGCCAGGATGTCGTGATAGTCATGATACGTCTTGATATTGACGTTGGATTCACCGCGTTCGGAGTAAAATTTTTCCACCATGGCTTTGGCCTCGTTCAGTCGGTTCGAATCCAGGTCACAGAGTGCGACGATGCGGGCCAGCGGCTCCGCCATGGTATTGCCGAGATCACTGCAACCCATGCGTCCGCAACCGATCTGGGCGACCTGGATTTTTTTGCCGGGCGCATCCGCGCCAAACAACCGGGCAGGAATAATGCTCGGAAGAACAACCAAACCGGCGGCGCCTGAAATCGTGCTTCGAAGAAAACTGCGTCTGCTTTTGAGGCTCATGCGTGGTAAAGGAATTTCATTCGCTGTAATCGCTACAAATTGGACTGTTTTTTCGCCGTTGGCGTTACAACAAATTTGATCCGAGCCATTCCGTATGCCAAGCGGTAGTGGCACGGGCGTCTCGCCCGTTCGATTTCTCTTTTCCAAAAACTCCCTTTTGATACGCACGGGCGAGGACGCCGGTGCCACTATCTTCGGACTTTTGCCGCCGTGACCATTTCCGCCACGAGATCTTCCGGCTGCCAATCGTTGCCGGTAAAAATCTTTTGCACGCGCCCGGAGGAATCGATGACCACCGTGCGCAGATTGTGGCTGATGATTCCCGCCTGCTCTTTCCAGAAGGCCAAGCCGAATTGTTCGCCCATGGCCGTCACCTCCCCAAGCGCGCCCGTGGCGAAGGTCCATCGGCGCGGGTCCGCACCGTGGGCTTCGGCGTATCTTTGCAAAACTTCCGGCGTATCAAATTCCGGGTCGAAGGAAATCGTCAGCAGATGCCAGTTCGTCGGCGCGTTCGGCATCGTGAGAAGTTTCTTTTGGACCGCGCCAAAATTGTTCGCCATGAGCGGGCAAAAATTCGGGAAAGGGCAACGCGTGAAGAGAAACGTGATCGCCAGCGCCTGGCCTTTGAATTGCGAGGTGCTGACCGCCTGGCCGAGCTGGTTCGTGAAATGATATTCCGGCAGCGAATCGCCTTCGTTCAACGGCTCGACTTCGCGGGCGACGTGAAACGGCGCGGTGACGGGCGGGAGATTTGTCCGGGCGCCAATCTTCTGGAGGTGATCGATCCAACCTTCGTTTCCAGAGACGATCACGCGAAAGGAAACCGGGTCGCCCGGTTGCAAGCCGGTGAGTTCATTGGTGTCCTTCACCTCGAACGGCATGGTCATGCCCTGCATGTAGCCGGGGATGGCCTCGTGCTTGATGGTGACTTTCTTTTCCGCAGGGGCGATTTCGATGACGACACCTTTGGCGGGGTGAATTTCCCGGTTCGTTTCCTGGGCCCCCGCCGCGAGGGCGAACAGCGCAAGATTCAAAATGCAAAACAGGCGAAACATACCATTTACTGTAGCAGCCGACGTGAGGAGGCTCTAATTCTTTCCGCGAAAATGGCGAGAGACGCCGGCGCTCCCAGGTTTATTCCTTTTCTTCCAGCGTTTTCAAAAACGATTTGCCGGTTTGCTGAAGCCGCTCTTCCAGCCGCCGGGTGCAATCGCAATTGGAGCAGGCCCACGGTTCCGTGCCGTTCTCGTGCCGGCAATTTTTACGGCTGTGCGCGTCCTGCACCTTCAGCAGTTCGAAATATTTTTCCCAGTAAGGCCGTTCTTCATCCAACGGCGTGGTGCAGAAACACGTTTCCACCCAATGCGCAACGCCGTCCTCGCCGGCGCGCGCCTGTTCCATGTCATATACATACTCATCGCCGGCGATGGAACCCTTGCCGAGGGAGCCATCGTGAATCGCGCGGAGCAAATCTTTTTCCTTGCCCGGCTTGAGACGGGCTTTGACTAGATAACGCATGGAAAAACATAATGCAATCGGCGCGCGGTGCAAACGCGAGCTTCGCGGCCAGCGGCAAAAATCACTCGCCAATGATTTTGACCAGGACGCGCTTTCGTCGGCGACCGTCAAATTCCCCATAGAAAATTTGCTCCCACGGTCCGAGGTCGAGTTTGCCTTTGGTGATGGACCAAGCTTGCTTCTGGTTCTCGATTGGAGTAAGTGTTTCTCAGGTGAGACGGGTATCATACAATGCGGTGAAACAGCGCGAGGCGAAAAGCCGCCTCAGCGCCCTACGTTCCGCTCGACGCGGTTCGAGCGGGTCCCGCGCTCTTCAAAAACGCGCGTCATTGGTAGGCCATGGCATGAAATGGCGAATCACGAATTTCAGCCAGGTAGCCCGCGCCATGGCAAAATGGGCATAAACGCTCGCTTTTCTCTTAACCAGTTTTCGGAGGTTTTCAAAGTAAGGAATTTGGGGGGACAGCCCTACATATTAGTCGGAGGTCAGGCTGTCAATTACTGGGCTGAGCGATATTTCCAAACAGAGCAGGAACTGAAAGATCTCCAACCTTTCACAAGCGAAGACATTGATTTCAAAGGCGGAAAAGAAGACGTTAAACGAATCGCGGAGCAACTCCATCTCGCACCACAATATCCGCCCAAGGTGGAAATGACGGCTTTGGCGGGATGTATTCCTTTTCAAATTGGCGACCTGAAATCGAATATCGAGGTTGTTCGCACGGTTCCTGGAACATCTGGCTCGGTCGATACTCTTGCAATCGAAGCAGAACTGGCTGGCAAAAAAATCCGCGTGCTCGATCCGATTTCGTTGCTCGCGTGCAAACTGGATTTGTTGATCACAGTCTCGCAGGAAAAGAGATCGGGAACATATCAGGATTCTGATTCCGTGCGTCCGCGCTTTCCTCCGCGAGTTCCTGGATCAGGTGGAGCAAGGCAAACTGCCCGTCAAAGGTTGGCTCGGCGCGACCAATCGAGTGTTGAAGCTCACCGGTTCGGCTCGCAGTCGGAAGGCAGCGACAAAATTTGATTTCGATTGGTCAGAGATTCTGCCACTCAAAGAAATCACGCGGAGTAAAAACGAAAAGGTGATCCGATTTGTCGAATATCAACTCGGCCGAAAAAAGCCGGGCTCATAGCCAAACGTATCGATCACTCTCCAATAATTTTTACAAGCACCCGTTTTTTCCTACGACCATCAAACTCGCCGTAGAAAATTTGCTCCCAAGGTCCGAGGTCGAGTTTGCCTTTGGTGATGGCCACCACGACTTCGCGGCCCATGAGCTGGCGTTTCATGTGCGCGTCGGCATTGTCTTCGCCGGTGCGATTGTGCTGATATTGCGAGGTGGGTTCGTGCGGCGCGAGTTTCTCGAGCCACACATCGTAATCGTGGAGCAAGCCGTCTTCGGCATCGTTGATGTAAACGCTGGCGGTGATGTGCATGGCGTTCACGAGGCACAAGCCTTCCTGCACGCCGCTTTTGCGGACCAGCTTCTCAACCGTGTCGGTGATGTTGAAATAATCGCGCCGATGCGGCGTTTCGAACCACAGATGTTCGGTTAATGACTTCATATCGCCTATTACATCAAAAAGAACCCTCGTCTTCCAAAAGTATTCTCGGGAACGGGGTGCGTGGTACGTATTGCGTGTTGCGTGGCGCGAGAATTGAGTCATCAAACAAGCGCCACAAAAACCTATGGCTGGCCGCTGATTTTTTTCTGGAGCGTCGGGTCGCCGGGGAATTTTTGAGCGCCGAGCTGCCAGGTGGCCATGGCTTCGTCCGACTTGCCCATTTTTTGATATTCGTTGCCCAGCACGACATAGGTCTGCGCGAATGCCGGTTGCGAGGGCATTCCCTCCTGCTGATCGATGAGACTGGACAAGTGCTGGACGGTGCCGGCGTCCCGCGTCGGGTCGGCGGGCCAGTAAGTCATCGAGGAATATTTGACGAATTGCGCTTCCCAATTTTGAGGGTCAACTTTCAACGCAGCGTTAAAATTCTGATCGGCTTGCATGGCCAAAATGCCCATATCATTTTGATCTGTGTCGCCGGCGTCGTGCAGCGCCCGAAGCTTGTTCAACTGGGCTTCGCCGAGCGTGGTTGGGATTTCCGGATCGCCCGAATTGGTGGCGACGCGTTGCTGCAATTCGGCAATGACAGCATCCAATTGGCCGTCCTTCCGCAATTGCTCAAACATATCGTGCTTGCTTCCGTGGGCGGACAACAATGCATCCACAGTTTTGCTGATGGCGTTGGTAGCGGTTGTGTTCGTTTCCACGACGCCCGGCGCGGCGGCAATCGGCACGGGCAGGGCCGTGTTGCTGACAAGCGGCGCCGGCGCTTCGGGTTTGGCAACGAGTATTTTCTCGGCAGGCGCCTCGGCGGGCGGCGGTGTGGCTTCAGCGGTGGGAGCGGGAACCGGCGATGTCTTCGGCCGATTCAAATAAACAACTCCGGCGGCAATCACGCCGCACGCGACGATTAATAATACTATGGATTTTTTCATGTTGGTTGCTTTCAGATTAAGGGTTAGCGAGTTCGCGGCGGCGGCGCGCCCGCGCGACCATGCGCGATTGCAACGAG
>DASXHY010000191.1:0-1699 GCA_036488095.1 Verrucomicrobiia bacterium
ATTCGTCATTCGCCATTCGTCATTCGTCATTTCTGAGGTGACTGTCCCGTTTCCGAGCGTCGATGGCAATAAATAGGACACGATAATCCCTTGCACCCGGGGCGGATACGAGATTTTTCCCGGGGCCGATACGGAAAGGGCTGCTGGCACCTTTGATGCTGACAAAACCCCATGATGATCGTGGCGTTAGTCATATTGGGGTTTTCGCTAGTGGGCGTGGTGCTCGGTCTTTTTGCCATCACTGCGGCGCCCGTGGGTTATCAGGACGAGAAAGGTTTCCACTTTGGCCCGGATAAAGCCGTGACGACCGAAGAAACCTTCGCCCTCGACGTTTCCCACGCTAAAGCGACGGCCTAAGGCCGACCGCTCGTCGATTTTCGTTGCTCAATAGCAACGCTGCCTGTTCGTCATTCCCTCCCCGCCGCCAGAATCAACGGCCGCAATTCCTGCATCAGCCTGGCAAAAAGCTCCAACGACACCTGTTGCGCGCCGTCGCTTAATGCTTCCGCCGGATTTGGGTGAACTTCAATCAGCAACGCATCCGCGCCCATGGCGACTGCGCCTTTGCACATCGAAGCCACCAGGTCCGCGCGACCGGCCGCCTGGCTGGGGTCGATGACAATCGGGCAATGCGATTCCTTTTTGATGATGGGAATCGTCGTCAGGTCGAGTGTGTTGCGCGTGTAAGCCTCGAAAGTGCGGATGCCGCGTTCGCAAAACATCAGGTTCGGGTTTTCGTGCGCGAGCACGTATTCGCCGGCGAGGAGCCATTCCTCGATCTTCATGGAAAGGCCGCGCTTGAGCAAAATCGGCTTGCCAGTTTTTGCGGCGGCGATGAGCAATTGAAAATTCTGCGAGTTGCGCGCGCCGATCTGGATGATGTCCGTGTATTCGGCGACCATTTCCGCATGCGCTTCGGAAAGCAATTCTGTAATGACCGGCAGCCCGGTTTCCTTGCGCGCTTTGGCCAGAAGCTTGAGTCCTTTTTCGCCCAGGCCCTGGAATTCGTAGGGCGAGGTGCGCGGTTTGAAGGCCCCGCCGCGCAGGACGGTCGCGCCGGCGGCTTTGACGGCTTCGGCGGTTGTCATCAACTGCTTTTCACTCTCCACCGAGCATGGGCCGGCCATGACGTGAAATTTTTTCCCGCCGATGGTTTGCGCGCCGGCTTTCACGGTTGAATTGGCGGGATGCGCGTCGCGGCTCACGAGTTTGTAACGCTTTTGAATCGGCAGCACGCTCTCGATTTCCTGTGGAAAAACTGTCGCGAGCGTTTCAAGCGATTGATGCGTCAACTCGTCGCCGATCGCTCCGATGACGGTGCGGGCGACGCCGCGCATGACGTGCGGGCGGTAACCGCGTTTGCGAATTTCCTTGAGCACGGTGGCTTCCTGTTTTTTCGAGAGATTTGGTTTGAGAACAATGATCATATTTTTGGATGCCGCCGCCCTTGCAGGCACAAAAAAACCGCAGGGGCGACCTGCGGCAGATTGGTGTTTGGGAGCTTTAACGCAACCGCAAGCACCAGTCCGCCGCATTGGTAAAATAATACCAACCGGCAAAGCTGCTAAATTGCTTGCGGAACGAATTCACGGAGACAATCTAGCAGTCGTAGGAAAGGCGTCAAGCCGGAGGTGATGTCATCTAATTTGGCTAAACTGTATCGCGAAGTTATAAAGAGGAAAAAAGCGGCGGTGGGGCG
>DASXHY010000314.1:0-5517 GCA_036488095.1 Verrucomicrobiia bacterium
TGCCAAAAATTCTTGGCTCGATCATCGGGCTGTTGCTCACCGGTGTCATCGTGGTCGTATTTGTGATCTTCATGCTTATTCAGAGGGAAGACTTGCGCGACCGCGTGATCCGCCTGGCCGGCTGGCGGCAGTTGAATGTGACGACCAAGGCGCTCGACGAAGCCGGGCAGCGGGTCAGCCGCTATTTGGTCGCTCAATTGGTGGTGAACGTCGCGTTTGGCATTCCGGCGGGCGTGGCGCTTTATTTTTTGGGCGTGCCGAACCCGATTTTGTGGGGCGTGCTGGCGGCGCTGTTTCGCTACATTCCGTACCTCGGCATCTGGATCGCCGCAGTGATGCCTGCCGTGGTTGTTTTCGCGATCGATCCGGGCTGGATAAAGCCGCTGGAGGTGTTTGGAATTTATGTCGGCATTGATCTGCTGATGTATAACTTTGTCGAGCCACTGGTCTATGGAAGCACGACCGGATTGACGCCGCTGGCCATTTTGTTTGCGGCGGTTTTTTGGACATGGCTTTGGGGGCCGGTCGGGTTGTTGCTGGCGACACCGCTGACAGTCTGCGTGGCCGTGGTGGGCCGTTATGTTCCTTCGCTCCGGTTCCTGGGGGTGCTATTGAGCGATGACGAGGTGCTCACGCCGGAAAAACGTTTCTATCAACGCCTGCTGGCCGGCGATGTGGAAGAAGCGGCGGATATCGCCGAGGAATTCCTGAAGGGCAAATCATTGGAGGAGCTTTATGATGCGGTGATCGTTCCCGCGCTCGCTCTCGCGGAGGAAGATTGCCTGGCTGGCCGGCTGGATGACGAACAGCACGAATCTGTTTTTCACAATGCGCGTTTGCTCGTGGAAGACATCGCTCCGCGCGCGCCCGATATTATCGCGGGAGAAAACGGCTCGAAACATCGCCTGAACGGAAAGGACGAGGCCGCCGAAAGGGTGTCCTCGCCAACGCCGCGCGTGCTTTCCCTGCCCGCGCGCGGAGAAGCGGATGAAGTCGTCGCGCTCATGCTGGCGCAGCTTCTAAACGCTCGTGGCGTCTCCGCGAAGGCCGTATCGTCCTCGTCGCTCGCTTCGGAGCGGTTGGAGGAGGCCAATGGTGAGAAAATCGAAGTGGTCTGTGTTTCAACCGTCGCGCCGAACAGTGCCCTGCACGCGCGTTACCTGTGCAAGCGGCTTCGCGAACAATTTCCCGAGATGAGAATTGTCGCGGCGATGCTGGTTCGCGGCGAGGCGCGGCCTGATCGCAAGCGCGAGTTGTCGAGCACGGCGAACGAAGTCGCGGCGACGCTGGGCGAAGCGGTCAAACAAATACAGGCACTGGTTTCCGTGCCGGCCCCGGATCAAACTGCTTTTAGCTCGTGAGCCTCTTTCCGGAAACTGAAGTGATCGCGGCGTTGAGCGACCCGGTAGTTTCCGCGAAAGTCGTCGGCCTGCGACACGTCAGCGACGAAAAACCCGGCATCAAACGCGAATGCAGCGGCAAGAGTTTTCGCTATCGCGATGCCGCGGGGAAACTGGTGCGCGATCGCGAAACACTGGGGCGAATTAAATCACTGGTCATTCCTCCCGCGTGGACCAGCGTATGGATTTGTCCCGATGCCAACGGCCATTTGCAGGCGACCGGGCGGGATGACCGTGGACGGAAGCAATTCCGTTATCACCCGCGCTGGCGCGAAATCCGCGATGAAACCAAATACGCGCGGATGATTGCCTTCGCGCGCGCATTGCCGAAAATCCGGCGGCGAATCCAAAAAGACATGTCGCTGGCCGATTTGCCGAGGAATAAAGTGCTCGCCACGGTCGCGCGGTTGTTGGAAGTGAGTTTGATCCGCGTGGGCAATGACGAATACGCGCGCGAGAACGATTCCTTCGGCCTCACGACCATGCGCAACCGGCACGTGGATGTGAACGGCTCGGCGCTGCGATTTCATTTTCGCGGAAAGGCGGGCAAGTGGCACAACGTGGACATTAACGACCGGCGCATCGCAAAAATCGTCGAGCGCTGCCAGGATTTGCCGGGGCAGGAGCTGTTTCAATTCGTCGATGATGACGGCGAATGTCACGATGTGCGCTCTGAAGATGTGAATGACTATTTGCGCGAAATCAGCGGGCAGGATTTTACCGCGAAGGATTTTCGCACCTGGGCGGGGACGGTGCTGGCGGCAATGGCGTTGCGCGAGTTCGAAAAATTCGACACCAAAGCGCAAGCGAAGAAAAATGTTGTCGCCGCCATCGAAGCGGTCGCGAAGAAACTCGGTAACACACCCGCCGTTTGCAAAAAATGTTATATCCACCCGCACGTGCTCGATTCGTACCTGGACGGCACGCTGGTTGAGACGCTCAAGCAACGCGCGGAAAAGGCGATTTCCCGTTCGCTGCGCGGGTTGCCCGCCGAGGAGGCCGCTGTGCTGGGGGTTTTGCAACAGCGGTTGACGCTCGAAGAAAAGCTGGCGCGGGCGATCAAAAGAGAAACTGCGGCTCGCTCTCGGCGCCATACGACAGTTTCCCATCCACGATCCGCGCGGCGGAAGTGAATGGGTGCTCGTCCGTTTTATTTGCGCCCATGATGTGGATGACCTCGTGGCCCGAGGCCTTCAGATAATCGGCGATTAACGAGCGATGACATTGCCACCATAACGCTTCAGCGCACATGATGGCGGTGCGTTTGCTGCGCGCGAGTTCGAGCAGGCGGTTGATGCCGGCTCGGAATTCTTCCGTCATCATGAAATCCGCATAACCGCGAAACGCCTCATTGCGCCACGCGTTGTTCGGCGAATTGGCGAACGCCTTGCGGCGTCCACCCAATTCGGGAAAATGAACGTATTCGATGCCGGCGTCGGCCAGGGATTTGGAGAGATTTTCCTGATTGAAATGCGGCAAACGGCGCGAGCCGGGAAAACGCCGGACATCGGCGAGCAATTGAATGCGTTGCGACTCGAGCAACTCGAGGAATTGCTCGAGGGTGCGATTGGAGTGGCCGATGGTCCAAATGGTCAAAGCGCCCATGGGGCAATATGGGTTCGGAGAGTGAGTTACGCAATTGGGGTTGGGACGTGGTGCGTGTTCCGTGTTCCGTGATTTCGATTTCGCACTCACGGAATGCGGAACACGCAGCACGAAGTTTTGCTTCACCGAAGAATTCGACTTTGGGGCGAGTGCGATTACACTGAGCGCGATGCGGATGAAAACATTTTCACCATTGCCGCGCTCATTTTACGAGCCGTCGGCGAAAGTCGTCGCGCCGGAGTTGCTCGGGCATTTTTTGATTCGCAACACACCGAACGGCCCGTGCGGTGGGGCGATCGTCGAGACGGAGGCTTACCTGGTCGGCGATGCCGCGTGCCACGGCGCACCTGGACTGACCAAGCGCAATCGCGTGATGTTCGGCCACCCGGGGCATGGATACGTTTACCTGATTTATGGTTTTCACTTTTGCGTGAATGCCGTCTGCCGTCCGGCGGGCGTGGCGGAAGCGCTCCTGGTCCGCGCGGTGGAAGCGACGTTCGGGCAGCAACTGATGGCGGCGCATCGGCCCGCCAGCAAGCCGCGCGAGTTGACCAACGGCCCCGGAAAATTGTGCCAGGCAATGGACATCACGCGCGGCCTGGACGGAGTGGATTTGTGCGATCCGCGTTCGGCGCTGTTCATCGCGGAAAACCCGGATCTGAAAAAATTTCGAAAAGAAAAAGGGCCGATGATCACCACGACGCGCATCGGCATCACGAAAGCTGCGGCGTTGCCGCTGCGATTTTATTTGGATGGGAGCGAATTTGTGTCGCGCCGGATGCAAATGACGAATGACGAATGACGAATGGATCTTCAGGGCACGCTCTTCCATTTGTCATTATCCGCTTGACCGTCATTTGACAATCCCCGCTCAGCCGCTAGGTTTCGTGGTTCAACCAACGAAAGGAAAATTATGGCGGATATTCAACGACAGGCGTCGGCGCATTGGAGTGGCGATTTGTTGCGCGGCTCCGGCAAAACCTCCACTGGCAGCGGAGTGCTACGTGATGTGCCGTATTCAGTGCCGTCGCGTTTTGAAAATGGCAAGGGCACAAACCCGGAGGAACTCATCGCGGCTGCGCACGCGTCGTGTTTCAGCATGATGCTGGCAAAGCTTCTCGGCGACGCGAAAAAAACTCCGCGCGACATCCAGACGAAGGCGACGCTGACCTTGAGCAACGCCGGCGGTGGATGGAAGATTTCAAAAATTCATCTCGAGACCGATGTCAGCGCCGAGGGGTTGGATGCGGAGACGTTGAATCGCACGGCGGCGCAAGCGAAGGAGCAATGCCCGATTTCGGTGCTGCTCAAGCCGGGTTTGGAATCGCTGACGCTGGATGTGCGGTTGAAGTCGTGACGTTGGTATGACTTTTTAGCAGCCGACGTTAGGAGGCCCTTGCTATTTCTGCGTGGAAAAGTTTAGAGCCTCCTTGCGGGCGTGTTGCCCAAAGCAGCTCGGGCGCGAAGGAGCGTTCGTCCCTCGTTCTCATCATCGTCCTCGATTTGTTGGGAAATTCGATTACGAGGATGAGAACGAGGACGAGGAGGATGCCAGGTTTTTCGCTCTTTGGATTTGGGCAACACGCTCTTGCGTCGGCTACTACGCTGTCGGCAATTCCAGCGCGCGCCACAGATACCAGGCTGCCGTGCTGCGGTGCGGACGCCAGCGCTCGCCGTATTCGAGCAATTCCTTCGGCGTGGGCAGGTCCTTCCAGCCGAATGCGAGCGCGAAACCTTTGCGCACGCCGTAATCCGTGGCCGGCAAAACGTCCGTGCGGCCCAGCGTAAACATCAACAGCATCTCGACGGTCCACGGCCCGACGCCGCGCACGCTGGTCAGGCGCTCAAGGATTTCTTCGTTGCTCAATTTCGTGATGACGCGCGAGCCGGGCACGACGCCCGCGACGGTTTTGGCAGCGATGTCTTTAATGGCGGCGACTTTTGCGCGCGAAAGGCCGGCCGTGCGCAAGCGATCATCCGGTGTGGCCAGCACGTCTTCCGGCGTGGGAAAGCGTTTGCCGGGGTAAAGCGCGAGCACTCGTTTCAAAATTGTCTTCGCGGCGGTCCCGTTGAGTTGTTGATGAGTGACGGCCGTGACCAACGCCACAAAGGGTGTGCGCTGCCGATGCGGTTTCATCGTGCATGGGCCGACTTTTTTGATGAGGCGCGCGAGGGATTTGTCCGCGCGGCACAGATATTCGACGGCTTCGGGGGTCATGCCGAAAAACCTGTAGCGGTCGAGGTGAGGCTCATACTAATTCTGCGTGGTGCGTGTTACGTGTTACGTATTACGTGTTGCGTGTTTTGAGACAGCGTCTTCACCGTTTCGACTTTGTAAATCAGCCATTTGCCGTCCACTTTTTTGATCAGGAAATTGAACTCCTGCGCGGAAATATCCTTTTCGCCGGGCACAGTTGCCTTGGCCGTCAGGTTCACTTTGGCAGTTCCTCCGCCCGGGTCGATGGTGACGTTCATGTCGGGAAACTCGACCTTCAAGGAAGTCAGCCGCGAC
>DASXHY010000326.1:0-11915 GCA_036488095.1 Verrucomicrobiia bacterium
ATTGCTGCCGTCATCTTCCCACACGGTGATTGAAGTGTCAGTGCCATCGACGTGGCCGTAAGGCGTGAAGGGCGAACGCAGGTTGCGCACCATGTCGCCGACGATGTCCCCCCAAAACCATGCGCCGCGAAAGATTTCCGAGAGGGCGCGATTGCGGTCGTCGTTTGGGGTGACGCTCAATGAATCCACCGTCAACAATCCGGAATTGGGATCGATGGATTGAGAATAGGACGCTTTGTCATCCCAGTTCACCATCGGACCGGGATATTGTTGCTCCTGGCTCTCGGCGGAAACGGTGAGGGTGAGATATTTCGTGTCCGCAACGGCCGGGGTGTAGCCGCGCCATTTCTTGAAGGCGTCGTGGCCATCGCAGTTTTGAGTGGTGTCCGGGCCATCGCCGGATTCCTTGTGCAAATAACCGAAGCGGCCAGACCAGAAGCGGCGCACCTGGACGTTCTTGAACCCTGTTTTGCGCGCCACGGCAAAACTGACCTGATCTCCGGGCGTGTGTGAAAACGAATTGGCGATGAATGGCCGCAGCCATTGCGAGCAAGGCGCGGCTTCGGGATCGATGACGCAATGGTGAATCTCGCAACTGTCCCCGCCGCTCACGTCCGGCGTCCACCGCTCGTACGGCGGCACAGTGCCGCCGACATCGGTATTGGGATTCGGCACGACCGTTGTGTTGACGTAGCGGTCGATGAGCTGAGGCGCAATGCTATGCTGAAACAATCCGCCGTAAAAATATACCGGCTTGCCGGCCTTTTGCTCGCACGGCATTCGGTAAAGTGGCTTGTTGCGATCATCCATACAATTGACGATTGACGATTTACGAGCGCATGGCGGAATCAGGGTTTTGTGTAGTTTCCTCCCTTTAGAATCACCGCGTAGACCACGTTTCCGGAGGCGTCGCAGCAGGCGATTTCGGCGGGCTCAACCACTTTGGCGGGGATTGCCGGGTCAACGAGCGTGGGCGTGGTGGCCGCCAAAATATCACTGACCTTTTTCGCCGTGGTTTTTATCTGGCCGTTGACGGCTTTAGTCGGATCGCCGGGCGTTGCGTAATCGGTGGTCACCTGTTCGGCGTGATTGGCGATTCCGCCCGTGGCGTTCGCGCTGCCGATGGCATCCGGCATATTGACCTGGCCGCCGTTGAGGACCGAGTTATCGGCGCGCATGGCAGGGTTGTACCACGTCCGGCGATACGCCCACATGTTCAGCAGGGAAGAGAGTTGCCCGGCGGTCAAATGTCTCGAAACGCCAATCTGCACGAACGTTTCCCGAGTGCCGTAATCCTCGATGATGCTTTGCGGTTGCGCATTCATCGCGGTCCATTCCGCGCGTCCGCCGGTGAAATTGATCGCGTTGGTGAGACTGACGTTGTTGGCGAAATCGGCCTCCACCTTTGCGTATTCGCCATCGTACTGATACGGCTGAAGCGCGTTAAACAAATATTGGGCGATGCCTCCGGCACCCAGAATGTAAATCTCCCCCGCTTCGCTGCTGGCCTCGGTCGTGGCCGTGTAGGGCGAGCCATCAATAGCGTTCGCGGCGTTCGTCAATTGCAACTCACAATGCGTTTCCTCCGTGTTCACCTTCCCATGGCGCGCACCATTGACGGCGGTATTGGAGGCGGATTCATTTGCGGGCAATTGGTACAATGTGTCCCCCGCAGCCACCACATCATACAACGCATGTTCAGTCTTCACGCTGACGCGCACTTTCAACGCGAAGACCGGGTTGCTCCCGGAAGCCATCCAGGGATGATGACTGCCGCTTACGATGCGATTCGTGAACAAAGCGAGATCCGCCGGCGACAACGCAGCGCCGGCAATGCGCGGGTTGCCAAGCGAATCTATCCCTCCCGTGTTCGCGTAGCTGATGATCGCATCCGGGATTGCCGTTTCCACAAAGCTGCTGTTCTGGAATCGCAGGCGGCTATCGATGAATTTCGCCTGCTCGCCGCCGCGCCGACTCGACCACCAACTGCGTTTCGTCGCGTTGGTCCCGCCGATGCACGCGAGCGGCTCGCAATCCATTTGCGCGCTTGTGGTGGTGATGTTGAAGCCCTGGAGATCAATCGTCTCGGAAAGCACCCGCAGTCCAGTGCTCGGGTCCAGCGCGCTGTGGGCGCCGTGCGGTCCCCATTTGTCGATCGCGTAATCCACTTTCTGCCGACCGTCCACGGTGTTGGTGATGCGGTAAGTGATCACCACCGCCCGCGCGACCAGGTCATCGCGTCGTTTTATGCTCAGCGACTTGTGATCAATGCCATTAAACAATGGGAGAGATACCGGAGCGAAATTATCCACCGAACGCACGTAAACTGTCGGTGGCGTCGTGGAATAATCGAACGAAATATTGGTGCGCGGAGAAAGTTCCAGCATCTTTTCCAGCGCCTGCGAGCACATCATCGGCTTCGCGATGTAGCTCGGCAGAAATTGCGCGAATAACGCCGCATCTATCGTCGACGCCGCATTGACGTGTAAATTGTAAAGATTGCCGGCCTTGTTGGTGTTTTGGCCCACGGCCGCATTGCCCGTGACGCTCAAATCAATCGCACCCGCGTTCAAATCGCGGCCAACATACTGAAACGGCGCGGACATCCCCTGCGCGGCGTACTGATCGAGGAGCCATTGCAGGATTGCCTGAATTTGATCACCGATGCTGATGTAAAAAAGAAGGTTCAGATTATTGGCCGTGGACGTGTTGAGCACCACTTCGCCGGGCGCATAGGGCAGGACGGCCACGCCCTTGAACGTCTGCAAATAATGCGTGTTGCTCAGGTCATACCACGGGCCGAGAAATTCGTAAGCGACGCCCTGCCCGCGCCCGGTCGCGGAACCTTCCATGCCCACACGCTTGCCGGTGAATTTAGTCGTGCCGCCGCTGAAGGAATTGTCGGCGCCGGTGGCGCTGGTGCGGCCAGTGCGGACAATCACTTGCGCTTCAAAAGGAAAAATCGGGTCGTCCGAAACGTTTGCGCCCGCGACGGTCGCGCGAAAGACATCCTCGCGCAGGTTGTATTTCGTGCCTTGGACGCTGGACAGCGAAAATCCCCAGTTGGCGAAGGTGCGCTCGAGGCCGTTGTATTGCAATGTATCGAAAAGCATTGGGGATTTACGATTGACGATTGACGATTGACGAGCGTGCGGGACTTCCTGGGCCTTTGATTTCTCTGCTATCTCTGGTTGCTCCTGTGAAAACTTTGTTCATTTGCCTTTGGATTCAATGAGCCTGCGGAGCGCGATTTTCTCGCGTTCAAATTCCTGCTTCGTCACGTTATTCCGGGCATGTTGGGAAAACGCCTCGCCAAGCTGGCGGATGACCGAGAGCAACTCGACGGCATCTCGCTGGCTCATGCCCGGCTCCTGATTTTGAAATGCGTTTTGCAATTGGCGCATTCGATTCGCCAGATCGCCGTGAGTTTGCGCATCAACAGGAGGCTCGCTTGAATGAGTGACGGTATTCGGCATTTTCGCCGCGCCAGAATCGATATAGTCATTCTGTGGCAGCGCAGGAGCGTCGCCCTTTGCCGTCGTCGCTTCGTCCAACGATTTTGCATCGGATTGAGCCTCGTGCGGGACGCGCTCGGCCGCTGTGCGATATTCATCCTCCATGCCCGGCGGAATATTCGCGGGCATGATGGCCACTCCATTGGGCAGGCCAAAAATTTCCGTGAATGCCGCCCAATCCTTCCGCCCCATGCTCCAATGGACGAACGCAATCAGCGCGATTTCGTAGAGCGGCGAATCCACGTCGCGAATCACAAAATTCTCGCGCGGCAATTGCTCGCTGCCGATGCGATTCTGCTCTCCCAGGACGGCCTGGCAGGAATCGATGCCGATGCCGAAGGTCGAATTTCGGTTGTAATAAAAGTCGCCGAACTGGCCGTTGCGGCTGAATTGATCCTGCGGCAACCAGTGCAACTCGCGCACCGCACCGTCAAATTTCCCGCCGTCATTGAAACGATGCTTTTGCAGAATGGCGTAACCGCGAAATTCCGCCGTCGCGAGGAACCCGATGGTCTCCGTGAGATTTTCAATCAGCTCGTAACGGCTGCGGAGGAATTTTTGTTGCGCCTCCGCATCCGCGCGGGTCGCGCCCTCGGGCAATTCACCGACGATCTTGATTTCCCAATCGAGCTTTTCGAGCGCCGCGAGACGGCGCGCTTTGAGGCCTTTCAGCGCCGGATAACGCCTCTCGACTTTGCGCATCACCAGTTGCAGCTCCGCAAAATCGCCTCGGTCCGCCGCTTCCAGAAGATAAACCGCCCGCGCGATGAACAGGCCGCGAATGGCGTTATAATTATCGCGCCAACGATTCGATTGCCGCACCAGTTCCGCGGCGGATTTCCCGCCGCCCGCGGAAGCAGTTCCGCGTTTCATATTCCGGTTTCCAAGTTGAAGTGTCTTAGTCATGCAACCTCCGAAGTGAGGTGAGAGGGACGAAGTGCGAGGTGCGAACCGGCGCGCGAACTCCACCATCACGCACCAAGCCTTGCCGCGCCGAAGCGCAGCGAAGGCGGGTTTCCCGCTTTCCGCTTTCGTTCTTTCCGCTTTTCATATCCCGTTTCATTTCGTGCGCGCATCTAACCACTTTTTTTAAAATCGAAAAAACTTACGGTAATGTTTTCCGCGGAATCGATTGGAGGAGAGAACCTTCCGACTGAAAAAATCGTGTTTTTGGCTCGAAAACGACACTAAAAATCGATTCAAAACCGACGCGCAAAGCAGGCGCGACAACGAAAAACTCCAATGGCCATCGATGAAAAATGCACTTCTGAGGAATTTTTTTGCTCCGGTTCTAAATGACGCATTTTTCTGCAATGCGCCAATTTTGAATTGCGAAACGGTTTCGCAATTCAAAAACCTCCCTAATTTGTTGGCAAAAACGCAGTGCGGGCATATTTTGGTTCAGAGGCGCAGAGGCAGTTCAACAAAATTTCAGGCGACACCATGCGAAAAGTCTGGCCATTCATTTATTTGATCGGCGCTGCTTTCAGCTTCATCGGCGGTTATCGCAGCCTCGCACAAGAGCGGACCGTACAAACAAATGCCGATTGGATTCTCGTTACGATCACTTTTATCATGATGTGTCTTTTTCCACTTGGAGCAATGGCTTACAGCCGCCGTCGCTGGAGAGTTGAGGTATTTCGCCGTCCATCGCTTGACCGACATCCGATTGGTTGGTGGCGTGATACGCTTCAGCCAATTCGAGTTAGCTGGGTTAGCATGGGATTATTTTGCTTGGGATCGTGTTTTGCGCTTCCGAAGGCAAACAACGAAGGCGTCATGTTGTTTTGGTTTTACGCTGCTGGCGCAGTCGGTATGTTTCTAGGTGAGAGAATTGTTTATAAGGTTTATGGTAATCTTTTCGCCTAACAGCCCGTTCAAAAAGTAGGAGACGAGGTGACGAGTCTCTGATTAATTCTATCGAATCGGAGGAAATTAGAGACTCGTCACCTCGTCTCCTACAGGGAAAATGATTTTAAATGGCCTGCTAACATTTCGGAGGCGGGCACAATTGAGCACCGTATCGCGTGATTGTTTCGCTCTCACTTCTTCCCTCTCACCTCTCACCTGCCTTCACCCTTCAATCCTCCTACCCCCGCGCGACCTGATGATCTGGCTGCGCCGCGTGTTTTCAAAAACGTGAATCGGCTCAGGTCTGTGCAGATGACGATCGCCCGCTTCGAGCTCCGCCAGGCCGCTGTAAGCATCCGCCAGCAAAAAATGATTCTCGCAGCCGTCCACGTAGTCGCCAAGTGAGCCACCGTGCAATTCCACGCGTTCCGAACCCGCGAGCAAATGCTCATCGAGTGTTTCGAAAATAATCGGCGCGCCAATGCCTTTGCGCGGCAATCGCATCGCCGGCTCAGTGCGCACATACGATTTCCCTTCCGGCGCAAAAATCACCTCGGAGACATTTTCCGCCGGCGTGAGAAATTCCCGCACGACACGATCAATCGTCTCAAAGCGATTGGTTTCAATGAGCGGCACGAACATTGTTTGCGTGCCCTTCTCGAAAATATCAAAACCGTGCGTGATGCCCGCGCCGAGCCGCCGTTTCGTGAACGCCACCACGGCGCAACGAAGATTTTCCCAGCGTTGGCTGGTGCCGTTCCAGCGCAGGCCGCCCGGCAATGTGATAAAACCGGACTTGTCCTTTGGCACGGCGGGCCACTGCCGCAGATCTTCGAGACCGTTGAGCCGCAGCGCCAGCGTCCGCGCCTCGTCGATCGCCGGGGCCTGGTCAATAAACAACGCCTGCAACCTAAACTCATGGAAGAGTGCCGTCACGCGCTCCACCAGATTTCCGAGCGGAATTTGTTCCACGTGCCGGACCCGCTTTACATCCGCCGCCTGCGCCTCGCGCGCAAAGAACCAGCACCGCCGTCCGGTATCGAGACCGCCAAACGCAGTGGCAGAACACGCGTTTGCAATCGCTGCGTTATTATCTCCATTCGTCATTCGTCATTCGGCATTGCTTCTTGCCCGCTCCAATATCTCCACCGTCAATTTCTGCGCCGTGCTTTCGGGCATGGCCTTGCGATCGCACAAAAACGTCGCCATGGCTTCCGGGTCCGCCACCGCGCGGCTCCATTCCCCCACGATTTGCGAAATATCAATAGCCTTGATCGCGAATTGCGAAATTCGGAATGACCAGTTCCGCAACCGCTCGCGTTCCGGCCGGCGATGCTTCCATTCAAAACCATTTTCCGATCGGTCCAACTCTGTGCCGCAACGCACGCAGGCGAAATAATATTTTTGCGCCGGATCGTAGACCGCAACAGTCGCGCCCGTTTCACTGTGCCGGAAATCTCCCGTGTGCGTCAGGAAAGGGTCGGTCGGTTGCGGTTCGCCCGCGAGCGCGACGCGGCAAACGCGCGGCCAATTCTCTTCGAGATTCTGGCGATGCCAGCATTTGTCGTTTGGGCACGTATGAATCATCACACCTTGGCTGCCGTCCTTCCACGCCTTGTGCTGGCCGCGGCCGGCGATGCGCTGAGTGCCGATTTTCACCAGCAGCCGCACACTGCTCGAGGTCATCCGCCCGCGCACGAATTTCTCGCGCGCCGGCCGGATGTCATCCACCTCATCGAGCGTGGTCACATCGAACGTGAAACTGGTCGGGACCCTGTTCAGCCCAAGAATCATCCCGTGCGAGCGTTGCTTGCCGTTCGTCACGCTGAACGCGCCCTTGCGATTCACGCTTTTGCCGGATTTATTCACCGTCTTGCCGACCTGTGTCATGCGCGCGAACCAATCGATCTGGTCCAGCACGTCCGGCCGAAACTTGGTATCCACCATTCCCTCGACCAGATCGCGGTCCGGCAAATAAAATCCCCAATTTAACCATGCAACGCCCGTGCAATAGGCACCGAGATTTAGCTCCGTCGCCGTCTTTCCAAATTGCGCTCCACCGCAAATCGCAATCGTCGCATCCGTCAACACCGGGCCGCCATTTGAGCCAAGCACCTTGTCGATCAGTTCCACAATCGCAATCAACGGCTCGCGTCCTTCGAAAGAATATTGGCAATACTCGCCGCGTCCGCCCGGCACGCGCGCGCATTTCCCAAGGAAATCCCGAAAGGATTTTATCTCGGACGGATCAGCGACGACAACGCCTTCACCATCGGAGTTTTTCGTAGTGCCCTGTGAGCGAGGAGTCTGCTTCGGCTCGATTTGAGCGGTTCCCGTTTCCGGCCCTGCGACCTTTTTTTCCATGATATTATTCTTTCGCACTTTAATTTTTGGCGCCTTTATATCCTTTTCTCGCAACCCGGAAAAACTTACGGTAATGTTTTAGCTGTAAATCGTTGAGGTAGAGCCACAGCGGAGTATTTATTCGTGGAAAATGGCTCGAAAATGGCCTGATTTTAGACGCAGATGAGCGCCGCCTCGCCTTTCCACTTGCTGGCGATTCACGCGTCTGCTTTTCTTAGCATGGAGTTGAATTCCGCCCGGCGCGCATACGTGCAAATGGCGGTCTTGAACTTTCAAACTGAACCAATACGCATTGAATTATGAAACGCTTTTTTGTCCCCGCCGCCGCGCTGGCATTCGCCGCCATTCTATTTTGCTGCCTCACGCTCTCTCGCGCGGGCGCGCAATCCACACAGAAAGTTCAGTCCCCCACTCCGGCGCAACAAGCGGAGTCCCAGCAGGCGGCCGCGGAACAGCAGGAGAGAATCCAGCAGTACAACCGATTGGTTCGCGAGCAGGAGGACAAGGCAAAGCGGGTGGAATCGCTGCTGGAGAGGCAGGAGCAATTGATGACCAAACAGGAGGCCGCCTTCGCGCGCTTTGAAAAAATCCTCGACACGTGGGAGCAGCAACAGAAGCAGTACCAGTCTTATTTGGACACGCTCAAAAAATGAATTGGCTCCTTTTGAATGATGCGAGTGCCAACGGCGTGTTGCCCGAAGCAGCCTGGGCGCGAAGGAGCATTCGTCCTTCGTTCTCGTTCTCGCCGTCGTCGATTTGTTTGGAAATTCGATTACGAGGAGGAGAACGAGGACGAGGAGGAGGCCAGGTTTTTGGCTCTTTGGATTTGGCAACACGCCCTCTGGGTTGCGCTGCCATTGAAGCCACGGGCTTTTACTACCTTGACACTCCCGGCGCGGCGTGGAATAGGGAACATTGAGTTTGCCAGATTTGCGGAAAGAGTTTTTTGTATATTATGCCACGACAAATCGTCCTGGTAGCCGACGACGACGAGAATGATATTCGCTTGTTGACCCGCGCTTTTCTCCGCGCCGGAATTAATGTCCCCATGAAATGGGTGCGTGATGGCGAGGAAGCGATTCAATATCTCCAGGGTGATACGCCGTTTGGCGATCGGGAGGCCTTCCCGATTCCCATGTTGCTATTGCTCGATTTGAAAATGCCTCGCACGAACGGTTTTGAAGTCCTGGAATGGTTGCGCAAACAATCCGGCCTGCGCCGCCTGCTCGTGGTGGTGATGACTTCCTCCGACGAACCCGAGGATGTGGACCGCGCCTACGATTTAGGCGCCAATTCGTTCCTGAAAAAGCCGGACGACTTCAATGACCTGACCAGAATGTCCCAAAAGCTGCACGAGTATTGGATCGAAACGAACTTGTGCCCGAATTGCACGCCTCGCCGGTGAACTCTGAGTTCAATCGTCCGCTATGCTTTTATTAGCGGGCCGCGCCGGCGCATCAGGATTGGCGGGTTTGTTGGAAGGACGAGACGTTTCCGGAACTCTGCTGGCCTTCAACCAAAACTCCTGGATCAGATGGCTGAGCTGGGTGAAATCCTCAAAATCAAGCGGCTTCACGAGAAACGAATTTGCCCCTAATTTGTAGGCCTCGTTGACGTCCCGAATCTGGTCCGAGGATGTGATTACGAGCACACGCAAGGGTGCGAGGCTGGATTGCTGTCGAACCCATTTAAGAACTTCGAAGCCGTTTACCCGCGGCATTTTGAGATCCAACAGCAGCAAATCCGGCAGTGGATATTCCTCGCGATTCGAATATTTACCGTCTCCCTTCAAGTAGGAAATAGCCTCCTGGCCGTTCCAAACCACGTGCAATGGATTGGGAATATTCGCCTTCGAAAAAGCGTGCCGAATCAGAAGCACATAATCTTCTTCATCTTCAGCCAACAATATAACTGCATGTTCTGCCATACCATATTTGCGCTGGCACCGAACCGCCTGACAGCGCTCTCCGTGCCATGAGCCATACGTTACGAACGAAATCTCAGCGGGAATATGGGGTAATCACCTGCCTTCTGCCTTAAAAATTACCTGACGAAATTATTCCACGTTGCGGTAAAAAAAATCCGCGCTGCCTCCAAAAATCCGGCGTATCCGCCTTGCATATTCGGTTGTTACATTCAGTTGCGTTTTTGTTAGCACGTGATAATTTGGGCCAATGACTACCGCCGCGTCGTCGCAAGTCCTGCTTGTGGACGACGATCCGCTTGTCTGCGATTCGATTCGTAGAATGCTCGAGTTCGACCTTCACACCGTGAAGGTTGCGACAAGCGCCGCCGCTGCCTTGGACCTGTGTGAAAAACAAAAATTCGATTTCGTCATTCTCGACTACCTCATGCCCGGGATGAAAGGCGATCGGCTGGCCGTTGCCATTAAACAACATTTCCCCGACCTGCCAATTCTCATGGTGACCGCCGACGCGCAAAAAGTGGAGTCGTTGGAAGACAAACCGGCTGGCGTGGATTTCCTCATGGGTAAACCATTCCAATTGGCCGAGCTCCGCGAGGCGGTCAGCAGAATCTCCCGCAAGGAATAGGCATTCTAAAGCTCCAAGCGTCCAATATCCAAGCTCCAGAGAAATTTCAAATTCCAAAACTCCAAGTTCCAGTCTGCCGCCGCCATTGCGCCTCAATCCTCCTCCCGCTCCAACTCCGCCATCCAGGCGGTGATTTGATCCTGGTG
This sequence comes from Verrucomicrobiia bacterium, assembly GCA_036488095.1. GTDB lineage: Bacteria > Verrucomicrobiota > Verrucomicrobiia > Limisphaerales > DASXHY01 > DASXHY01. The sequence continues at coordinate 10,429 of DASXHY010000326.1, forward strand.
TTGATCCAGCGAACACCCCACCCGGCCCGCGATCAACATCTGGCCGGCCAGCAGCCGGTTCACGCGTTTGTGTATCTTCGCGGTTTTATCGTCGAGATCGGTTTCGATTTTGTCCACGCGCAATTTCAAATCTTCCACTTCACGCCGCGTCGCGAAATACGACGCGACCGAAATCAACGTCGCAATGAAGCCGGTCACGACTGCGCCGGCAAAAATAAAAATACCAATCTGTTCATTGGTGGCGTCAGCCAAAAAAGAGGTCATAAGCGAAAATGGATTATTGGATTGGTGGATTAGTGGATTTTTGGATGAATGGATTCCGCATTCCTGCACTCATCCAAAAATCCACCCATCCATCAATCCAGTGTCTTAGCCGGGGAGCGTGGGATTCGTGTTATTATCGACGAGCGTGTTGATCTGGTCTTTCACGCCGGCGATTTGCTGCGCGACCTGGATGGCCGTCATGACTTTATCATCGATCTGGCGCGTGTACCCGGGAATCGTGAGCGCGACCTGCCGGAGTTGTTCGAAGTTTTGGACAAGAGTTTGCGCCACGGCTTGCGCTTCGCCCAAGGCGCCCTGTGTACTCGTGTGGTTGGTAATTTCGGAAAGAAGCTTTTGCCGATTGCGAAAATTCGTCCACGAAAGCAACGCGCCGATGGCGGCCAGCACGATTTCCGCAACCGTGTGCGACCAGGGAATACCGGCAGCGCTCGCTGCGGTGTCAGCGGCCGTGATGCCGTTTTGCACGATGGATGAAAGATCGAGGTTTGTGAAGTAGACAGCCGGCTGGACAACGGGCGTCAGGTTGGTGGTGAGTTGATAAGTCACCGTCGGGGGCATGACTGCCCCGGTTGCGGCGTTGGTCTGCGCGGGCATGGTGATGATGTTGGTGGTGACGACGGTCACGAGATTCGTGATGGCGGGCTGGAGCTGCTCGACCCGGCCCGGGCTGGTGACCCAGGACTTGAGTTGCGCGCAGGCCGTGAAGCCAAACAGGCAGGTGATATTGGAGAGCAGCAGGATGGCGATGGATTTCGTTCCCGCTCGTTTAACGATGGTTGCAATTTTTAATTTCATGCCGCGCATCTAAGCACGCCACGAAGGAGAGAAAAAACTTACGGTAATGTTTTCGGAGGAAGTCGTTGACCGACAGGATTATCCAGTTCAAAAAACCTCAAAAAAGGGTCGAAAACGACCACTTTGCCGGCGCGAAAAACGAATTGCGAAACCGTTTCGCAATTCTCAATTCCCTTGCAAATCAACGGTTTGGCGCGCTTTCGACAAACTTATTGGACTTATTCACATGGACGGACAATGTCCGACCCGCTCCGCCAAACTGATCGCGTAACAAATGGAAATGCCGGTTATGGGAGAAACAAAGGTCCGTATGACGAAACGTTCGATCACTTTGGAGCCGGCTTTGGAGGAGCTGGCCGGGCACTTGACGCCGCACCAGCGCGTGATGCTCGCGAAGAAGTTTTTCC
>DASXHY010000345.1:0-2011 GCA_036488095.1 Verrucomicrobiia bacterium
GACGAGCGGATTCATCATCAATGGCTGGGCGGTCTTCTGGCGGAGCAAAAGGTGTTGTTCAAATCGCCGCCCGTGTCGCCGTTCCTGGTTTCCGATGAGGATTGGACGGAGACGAATTTCCGCAAATGGCTGGATCGGGCGAAGCCGGATGTGGTCATCGGCCATCATCTTTACATGGAAGAGTGGCTGCAAAATTCCAACCGCCGCGTGCCGGAGGATATTGGCCTGGTGAATGTGGATTGTCCCTCCCGCATCGGCCCAGCCAGCGGCATTTACGAGAACGCGCCCGAGATCGGTGAAGCAGCGGCCGACTCATTGGTCGCCATCCTGCACCGAAACGAGCGGGGCGTGCCGATACTGCCGAGAACGGTTTTGATTCAAGGGGTTTGGGTGGATGGGGAGACGGTGAGGGGCGTGTGACGTGGTGCGTGTTGCGTGAATATGTGCCAAAGTCCTGGAATGAATTCACGCAACACGTAACACGCACCACGCATCATGTTTCACGCGTTTGAGGGAATTTTCCGAATCACACCCAGCTCACCAACCAGCAAATGCACCAGGGCGAACGCTACCAAATACATCACGGCGCAGATGGCGAAAATCGGCGTGTAGCCGTGTTGAACAACGACACTGGCAACGGCGAGTTGCACGAGGCCGCCGGCAATTCCACCGAGGCACCCGCCAAAACCAGTCACGGTCCCAACGACGTTTTTCGGGAAGATTTCCGCGGGCAAGGTGATATTGCCCCAGGCGGTATGACCGAACATCACCACCGCCAGCATCGCGACCGCGCCGAATGGAGTGGAAACTTTGGTTAAGAGGAAAAACGAGAGCAACATGCCGCACGAAACGAAAAACATTGTCCGCTTTCGCGCTTTATTCAGGGACCAGCCGCGGCTGACCAGGTAACGCGGGCACGCGCCGCTGAAGAGGTTGCCAAAGGTGAGCGCCGCGAACGGAATCCAGGCATACATTCCCACGTGTTTCAAATCGAAGCCGCGTTCGGTTTCGAGATATTTCGGCGTCCAGAAAAAAAGGAAATAAGAAATGGGATCGGTAAGCATTCGAGCGAGCATACAACCCCAGGCGGCGGGCATTTTGAGAATTTGCCAGGAGGAAACTTTTTCATTTTCCGCGGCGGTTTCCGCTTCTCGTCCGCTCATGATCAACGCGCGCTCCTGCTCGCCCAGGCGCGGGTGATCCTGCGGCAAGCGATAACATAGCGCCCAAAGCAGGACCCACACAAATCCCAGCGCGCCGGTGAACACGAACGCCGAGCGCCAGCCGTAATTGAGCGTGAGGAACGCCGCCACCGGGACGGCGAGCGCATTGCCAACGGCGGTCCCGGAATTGAAAATGCCCACGGCCAAAGCGCGCTCGCGCACGGGGAACCATTCGGTGACCGCCTTGATGCCGGCGGGAAAATTCGCCGGTTCCATGAGCGCCAAAAAGCTTCGGCACAGAGTCAAGCCGGGCAAGCTTCGCACCAGGGCGTGCAACATGTTTGCGAGCGACCATCCGGAAACGAACGTCAAAAAACTTCGCCGTGAACCGAGCCGATCCACGATAAATCCGCTCACGGCATAAGCGACCGCGTACGTCCACAAGAACGTGAAAGTGACGATGGAATAATCGTGGTCGGTGAGGTGCAGGTCTTTTTCGATCGTGCCGGCGAGGACAGAGAGAGTCTGCCGATCCAGGTAATTGAGTTGGGAGGCGAGACACAACAGGCCCGCAATGTACCAACGGAGATGTTTGATTACGGGCTTCTTCACGGGACAGGGTGCAACAACAGTCTCTTGAATGGTCGCGCCACTTTTCATTCGGGATTGCGCGAGGATGATAGCAGAAACGTCACGGCTGGGCCACACGATAGAACGCGGACGCGGGAGGCGCGCTCAAGTCGGTGAAATGATCCTGGTATTCGACGAACCCGCTGCCGGGCATGTCGGTTGTCATCAGCACCACCCAATCCACGAGGTTGGTGGAACGCTCGATGGCATACGTCGTG
>DASXHY010000359.1:0-9823 GCA_036488095.1 Verrucomicrobiia bacterium
TGCCTTGACGGACACGCTGCCTGACACCGTCAAATTTGAAATCGTGCAAGTCAGCGTTGAAGTAAAGTCGCTGCTGCTTGGTGTGGGCGTGGTCGTGCCGCCCACAATGACCGATGCGCAAGTGATGTAGCCTCCCGGCCCCTGAAGCAGCACCGAAGTATTTGTCGCAGCAGCATTTTCACAGGTAACGGCCGCAGTCACAGTCAAAGTGGCACCGGTATTCACCGTCAGAGTCGTCATGTTCGCATTGTTGTTGCTGAAGGTGATGGAATGACAACTGGCGTTCGCGGTGACGGTCAGGGAAGCTCCAGCAACAATTAGAACATCATCCGGGCCGCCCGGAACCATGTTCCCGACCCAAGTGGAACCGGCATTCCAATTTCCACCGGTGGCGGTGGATACCTTGACTGCTCCGAGACTGGTGAACGCGCTCGAAAACGCTACGAACGCAATTAACAACGCCAAAACCGGTAGTCTATTTCCGGATGAATTGGCTAATCGCGCCTTTTGAATATGTCCAAAAACAAGACACACGATTTTTTGGAATGGCACAAAAGCGGACGCAGTTCTCAGACACCTGAGAACATTGAGAACGCCCCGCTCGTCCCCAATCTGATCAGCTTTCATGACGTATGTCTCTGGGGTTGCAACGGCAATTCCAAGGTAAAGGTCGCGCCTTTACCCGGCCCGTCACTGTGCGCGGTAAGCGCGCCGCCCATCTCTTTAGCTGCTATCGCGCCACTATGGAGGCCAAAACCATGGCCGTTCTTGCGCGTCGTGAAGCCGTGATTGAATATTCGGGTCAGATTCTCCGCCGGAATCCCCACCCCTTGATCAATGACCTTGATGCGAACCCGGTCATCCCCGTTGGTTACCCGGATAATCAGGCGTTTTTTGTCAGTTTCCACTTCGTCATACGCATATTTCGCATTGCGGATCAGGTTCACGAGAATCTGCAGCACTTTGTGCTTGTCCACCGTGATTTGAGGGATGTGCGCCTCGAAATCGCGCACCAGTTCCACGTCGTGCCGCGAGAGCGCGCCGGCATTCATGCGCACGGCATCGTCCACCAGGTCGGCAACCTTCACAATTTCCGTCACCCCCGAGACTTTGGCGTAACTTTGCTGCATCGCAACGATGTCGTTGATGTGTTCGATGTGCTTTCGGAGCGTCTCGCTCTCTTTTAAAAGGTCGGCGTGTTCGTTGGACACGAAATCCGCCAGCTCGTCCAAATAACCCGGGACTTGCCGCCCTTTCGGGTCGCGCGTCAGGAACTCGCCGAGATTAGCCTCATTGGCCTTTATCATCGCGGTAGCCAGTTTGATGTTGGCCACTTTGGATTTCTTTAATCTTTCAGAGAGCAGCCCGATGCCGATGTTAACACTGGTCAGCACATTGCCGACGTTGTGCAGTACGCTGGTGGCAACCTCGGCCATGCCGGCCTGCCGCGAGATCGCGATGAGTTCGCGGTGCGCCTCTTCCAGTTTCGCCTCGGCTTCCTTGCGGGCGGTAATATCCAGCGCGATTCCCTGCGTGCCGATCACCCGATGATCCGAATTGAACACCGGCGACTTGATGACCTGAAGATGCCGGGGCTTCTTCGTCGAATCCTGGTGCGCCTCCTCCCGCTCCAGCGGCTGGCCGCAGCGCAGGATCAGCTTGTCTTCCTCGTCGGACAATTCCGCCAGCTCATTGCTGATGGAAAGTTGAAAAACTGTTTTACCGATAATCTGTTCCGCGGTCATGTTCTGGAAATCGCAGAAATGCGAGTTCACAAATAAAAAACGCCCTTCCTTGTCCTTCCGATAGATATGCACCGGCAGATGCTCGACCAACGAATGATATAACGCGCGCGACTGGCGCAGTTCCTCCGTGCGTTCCACCACGCGTTGCTCCAGATTGTTGCGCGCGGTCTGCAATGCCTCGTCCCGTTGTTGAATCTGGCCGAGCATTTCGTTGAAAACGTCGATCAATCGACCCAATTCATCGTCGTTCTGCTTGATCGCGCGGACGGAATAGTTTTTGTCCGATGCCACGGCCCGCGCCACCTCGGCCAGGCGCTGAATGGGAGCGGACACGACGCGATGCAGGCGCGTGGATAAAATAAAGGCGACAAACAGCGCCGCCGCCAGCATCTGCCCCAGGATTATTGGATAATGCGCGAGGCGCTCGTTCAAATCCGTCAGGTCTGTGGCTACGAAAATTGTCCCCACCGTTTGGTCCCGTTGGACGATCGGATGAAACAGGTAGAGGAAACCGCCGTTGAACTCATAGCCGTCCGCCTGCTGGACGGGAAAAACAAAGGGCGCGGCGCCGCTCCGCTTGTAAACCGCGAACTTCTCGCCGCTCCGGGTATAGACGCAGGCCGAAACCACGCTGGGTTCCGCCCGCAGCGCGCTAAGAGTTTCCTCGGCGGTTTTCGGATCGTTAAATTCAATGGTCGCCGAACAGTTGTTGCCAATCGCCTCGGCCAGGACGGAAACCTGTTTCACCATCCCCTTGCGGACACTCGCAACATCGTACAAAACAAAAATGACGCAGGCCAGCAGCAACGCCACCGTGCTGGTCAGCATGATGATCAACATTTGCTTGCGCCCGATGGACATGTTTTGAAAGAAGCGCATGAGGATCAATTTTGTTTGCCCTCCACCACGTCCGCAGCGACCAGCAGACGGGAACTGATTTTCAGGTGCGCCCCTCCGGCCGCGGTCAAATTCACTTGGAGCCGGATCTTGTGGTTCTTGGGAACCAGGTTGATGATTCCGCCGCTTTCAAGAAATCCTTCGGTTTCGCCGACGGTCAAAATTCCCAGCCCCTGAACCTTCGCCAGGATGCTTGAAATCTCGGGGCGTTCCGAGGCTGCGATATACAAAATCTGGCAGTCGCGGCCGATCTCCGCTCCCTTGGTTATCTTCTTTAGCACCACCGGATGGCCGCCGATCACCAGGCCATCCTGGATCATGCTCTGAAATTCATCGGCCACATTATCGTCTCCGAAAACGGCCACCACCAGGGGGCTGTTCGGCTCGGCAAAAGTGTTTGCCGGCCAGTCCACGTATTTTGGGAAATTAACCAGGAACGCCGCCTTAACCTGGTAATCGAGCGGCATCGGCTCCTGGGCCAGTGAAGGCAGGCCGGAAATCATCACCGTAATCGCCAGGAACCACCCGCAAGCCTGAGCAACCACCGCTTGCCGCAGGCCGAGCCGCGCCAGGCCACACAACGGCCCGAAGCAAGGCAGCCGCCGGCTGCTTGCGTCTCGGGCATTTGTGAAATAGTGTGTCATGGCAATGCGTTAAAATCTCAACGTGATTTTACCCAGGACTTCCCGCGGAACTTCCGTCTGCACTGACGACTTGAGACTCGGAAATTCCTCGTGCCGGCCGTTAATCAAATTTTGACCCCAGATGCCGATTTCCACCGACTTGCTCGGGTGCCAAACCACTCCCAGGTCCAGCCGCACATAAGCCGGAATGGTCGCCGTGCTCAGCCCGGCTTCCGCCACCTGCCGGTCCACGAAATACACCGCGCCGTTGAATTCCACATTCCCGGGCAGGTCAAGATACGAACGCAACTGAAACTGCTGCTCCGGGTTGCCCTGGAATTCGCGGTCGGAAGGATGCAGATGCGCCTCCAGCAACGAATAACTCGCGCTAAGCCGCCAGTTGTCCAGCACCTTCCACTGCGCCGACAGTTCGGCACCGTAGGTTTCGGCCGAGCCGGAATTCATTATCGTTTGCGGATACACTGTGACCGGCCCCTGCACAAAACTGCTGTTCGTCACGAACCTAAGCAAGTGATCGTACTGATTGTAATATGCAGAAAGATCGAAGGACAACCGCTTCGTCGGCTCGATCCGATAGCCGAGTTCATACGCGAGCAACTCTTCCGATGTGGCATTCGGATTTCCAAACAGCGAAACCAGGCCCAGCGAAGTCGAATTCGGCGGAGACGGAATGGCCGAGACGGAATAATTCACGCGCGCGCCGTTTTCATAGCGGGAAGGCGTTCTCACCGCGCGCGACACGGCGGCCCAAATCGTTTGTTTTTCGGTCGGCGTCCAGAGCAGCCGGATGCTGGGCTCAACCTCTACACCCGTATAATCGTTATGCTCGACCTTTGATCCGAGCGTCAAATTCAAACAGTTCGGCGCCAGAGTGATTTCATCCTGCAAAAAGGCGCTGAACAATTGGTCGCGCCGCTCCGGAGGCGTCCAGGTAAGAAAGAAATTCGGCGGAAATTTGTCCGTGGTCAGATGATATTGGAAGCCCCAGATGACATCATTGCGCGCGCCAATGGGAAACCGGTCCTGGCCGTCAAAATCAAAAGTGTCGCGGGTTTCCGAACTGCCCACCTGCTCCTGTTTGAAATGATCGTAATACGCCTGCAACGTGAGCGACGAGAGCTCGGAGAATTGATGCGTCCACCGCCCCAGTACGTTGCCGCCGTAATCGTGATTCAATCTATTTATGTTTGTCCCAAATGGCGGCGTCAGGATCACCACGTTTTCGTTCTCGTGGACGAAGTCATTGTAGTAATTTCCTTGCAGCGTGAATTTGTTGTCGTCGGAAGGCTCCCAATCCAGGCGCGTGCCGCCCTGCATCGAATTCCAATCGTCCCTCGCGTCCGCGCCGCTGGAAGTCACCAGGCCGTCGCGGTTGAAATATTTTCCGTAAACCCGGTAATAAAGATTCGTAGCCAGTTGGCCGCCATAACGCACGGCGACTTCCGGCTGGTCCTCCGTCCCGGCTGTGGTTGTTACCAGCAGCCCCTGGGTGTCGCGCGCGCTCTTGGTGAGAATGTTCACGACTCCATTCACCGCGTTGGCTCCCCAGAGCGACGCGCCCGGACCGCGAATGACTTCAATTCGATCCAGGTCCTCCAGAACCATGTCCTGCATTCCCCAATTCACGCCTCCGTAAGCAGGGCCATAAATCGTCCGGCCATCCACCAGGATGAGCAGCTTGTTCGCGAACTGCGCATCGAACCCTCGCGCGCTGACCGCCCATTCATGGGAGTCAATCCGCGCCACGTCCATGCCGGGAACCAGCCGCAACGCTTCCGGAAGAGTCGTGATTCCCAGCCGGCGGACATCATCCGCTGTCACGACGTACGCCGCCGCGGGCGCTTTTTCGAGATTGACCTGCTTCTTGAACAGCGACGTCATCGAAACGACTTCCACGTCCACCAACTGCTCGATACTCATCTTGGCCAGCCGCGCCGAGACCGCGTTCGTTTTGGCGTCGCTACCGGTCGCCGTGTTGGAAAAAAATGCCGCGAGAACCAATAATACGCCAACCCGGTGGGTCAGTGAAGACAACACCATTCCCCGCGAGTGGCCCGTTGGGCACACAACATCAATTTTGTTGTTGTTGTTGCTAGTCACTGCCTTCTGGGTCCCGCGCCCGGAAATACGGGCTTCTTCCTTAAAAAAAGAGCAAGACACAAGCCAGCAGGGAGATTTATCAAAGCTTTCACCGCTACCGCCGCAGCGATATGAAATTGCAGGAATGCCAGAGACCTCGATCAGCCGAGAACTGTATCGAAATATGGCATGCCTCAAAAAACAGGAGCTTTAGCGAGTTGAACACCGAAACGTTTTCCGTTGAACAGTGGCAGGGGTCCTTTCTGAACCCTTTTTGCCATCTGGTGATCAGGGCCATAAAGGGTGGATTCGCCATCTGTCGGGAAGAACGTCGAAAAGCTGCAAACTGCGCTACCAAACGCACGTTCTCAGCTGAACATAAAGCAGGGATGAATTCGCCCTGAGAAAGACAAGAAACCACGGCAACCTAAACCGTAGCCGACAAGCGCGAAAACAATGCCAGATTCGATTCAGCTCAAACTCCGGGAAAAGGCCCGAAAAACTCATTAATGGGCGGCGACGTCAGAGCCTGTGACGTGAAAATTATCCGCGAGGCGAGTTGCCTCGGCCACTTCATCGCGCGACATGTGTGATTTCAATTTTGACAACAGGCTTTTGGAGTCCTTCTGGCCCTGTTGCATTGCAAGAGCGAGCCATTTACAGGCCTGTACTTGATTGGTTGCAACGCCGACTCCGAGCATGTAGCGCTGGCCAATTTGGTATTGCGCCAACGGATCCCCGCCCGCCGCAGCCGCCTCGTACCATTTGGAGGCCTCGACTTCATTCTTTTCCGCGCCGATGCCTTGCTCGTAAAGATACGCGAGGTTGTACTGCCCGGCGACGCTGCCTTTGTCGGCCGCGAGGCGGTACAGTTTAACAGCATTGGTAATATCCCGGGATACCCCCTGCCCGGCCTGATTCATTTCACCGAGTGTTGCCAACGCTTCGGGATAATTTTCTTCCGCCGCCCATTGGAACCACTTGACCGCCTCTTTCATATCCCGTTTGACGCCGTTCCCTCGCTCATAAATCCAACCCAGCCTGGTTTGCGCGGCGGGATCTCCGGCCTCGGCTTTATTTTTCAAGGCATTTATGTCCACCGGAGAAGGCGCCGGCTCAAGCACAACGGCGGTTGCGGCTTGTTCCATTACTGGCCGTCTTTGTTTTTGTATAAGAACAAACGCTGCTATTCCGACAACCATCATCACAAACAACACCAGCAAAAATTTTTGGCGCATGGCTGGATTCAATCATCATCCGCCACTGCCACTGCCCATTGCGGATACGGTTTGTTAAATCCCATTTGCGCGTGCCAGAGAATTCGGTTCAATACGTCCTCCGGGCACTGGTCCGGTTTTTTCAACGGCAAGCGTGCCGAGACAACCGCATCATGCAGGACGCGGCGGTCTTTGATCGCCGACAAACTTGGATTCATTTTGTCGAGGGGGATATTGTTGGTGACGGCCTCGAACGGCGTGAAGTCCGGCCGCTCGTTGAAGCACGCGGTCATGGGAGTGGCGGTGGCATCCATCTGGTTCATAGGCGGCAAACCGAGCATCAATTCCATCGTGCGAAGGATGCTGGTTTGGTTGTAATTGATGTTCACCACGGCGTGGCGTTTTGTGTAGGCGCTGATCACATACGCCGTGGTGCGGTAGCCGCTCACATGGTCCCAGCCGGCTTGTGGGTCGTCTTCACAGGCAAAGATGCAGGTGTCCCTCCAGAATGGACTGTGGCTGATTGCCTCCACAATTTGCCCAAAAGCCAAGTCATTATCAGCGACCTGCGCCGCCGGGGTCGGTGAACCGGGATCGGTGCCGGAGGTGTGATCGTTGGGAAGATCCATGACAATCAGGTTGGGCATTTCGCCCCGGGCTTCAAACTCTTTCAGTTCCTTGATGAACTGAGAGGCCCGGTAGACATCAGGAATCGACATCTCCCAGCCCACTGTGTCCATCTTCATGTACGGCTTCAACGAATCCAGCCCGGGCCAATTGCTGTAAGTAATCAAATCGGTGTGATTCACGAAGTCACGATAGGATTCCAGAAAGTCGATTGGGGTTTTATTGTTCGGATCTTTCCACGCCTTGGCCGCGACGGTGCCTTCGCCGTAATCGCGAAATGTTTTTCCGTGCTTGAGGGCGTTGTCCCAAATAAACCCCGCGGGCGAATATGCCACGGCGTCGAAATCATCAGGGTCTTGCAAGTCCGGATAGCTGCGCGGGAAATCCGCGAAGGATTTTTCCATGTAATCCGTTGCCAGCGCGGTGTCCGCCCATTCATGCCCGTCCGCGCTTAAAATGCCGCAGCAGTACATATTGTCCATCAGCACGAAATCGCGGACCATTTTGTGCTGATTGGGTGTGACGCGCTCGCCGAACGTGCATAGTTGCGGGTCGCCATTGGCTTCTTTGACATCGCCCATTATCTGGTCGTAGGTGCGGTTTTCTTTAATGAGGTAAATCACGTGTTTGAAAACCGAAGGCTCGCCGATGCGTTCGGGAACCGGGAGCGGCGGTTTGCCCGGACGCGACGGTTGAAAGACATTTTCCGCCACGGCGCGGCGATAGTTGCGCAGCACGGCCGCGGTCTGTTGCTTCAGCGCGGCTTTGTCCGGGACGGAAATAAAAGAAAGTGTGCCCAGATGTTGGTGCGAATTGTAACCGCGCCGGTCCGGTTCATATTTGGAATCCGGCAACGTGCCTTTAATGTTGGCGACGTACAATTTTTGCCGGGCTCCATCGAAAATTATGGCGCCCGGAAACCATCCAGTCGGGATGAGGCCGATCAATTTGGAATTGCCGGCCTTGCCTGAGGGAATGACCCCGAAGAATTTGCATTTGCCGGGGTAAAAGGAAACCACCGCGACGGCATTTTGAGTTCCATTACAAACGTAAAGAGTTTCGCCTTTGGAATCCATTGCAAGCGCGTTGGGCGAGGCGCCGAACAAATCCTGGGCCTGCCAGCGAACAGGAATGGTCTCGACCGCCTGATCTGATTTTGTGTCGATGACGGTGATCGTATCGCTATTGGCGTTGGCCACGCAGATATGACGGCCATTGGGTGAGAGACACAAGGCGCTCGCGTGCAAGCCCACCATGATTTCCGCCACCACTTTGCCGGTATCCAGGTCAATGACCGAAACCGAACCTTCGCTGGCGACGCCTCGTTCGTCCACACGCACTACCGTGCCGCGACCCGCCGCGCCGGTGAGGCTGCTCGCGTCCGGGCGGCGTCCGGCCCAGTTGCTGACGTAGGCTTTGCGGCCGGCCAATATCACTGTGTAAGGAACCGCCCCCACATCAAAAGTGCGCAATAATTTTCCCGACGGGAGTTCGTATTCCAGCAAGCGATTGGACAAACTGCCGACAACGTAAAGCCGTTTGCCATCACTGGAAACCGCCAGGCCGGAAGGAATCTCTTCCTTGCGCCGGGGAACATTGGCGTCTGGCAAAGAAATGGAACCAATCCCCGCGAGACGATGGTCGCTTCCAACCGAAAACACTTTCACGCTCCCTTTGACATTTGAAACGTAAAGATGCGAGCCATCGGGCGAAAAAATCAAACCGGTGTAACTGACTTGTTCGTCCTTGTCCGGTTTCAAAATGTGCGATGACACCGGGTCGGCCTCCGGCAATAATTTGTCGATTAGCAATTCGACGGTTTGTAAAATCTTTCCCGAATCCGGATCCACGACGACGAGGTCCCGCGTTTTACCGGAGGTAACAAGAATTTTTCCGTCTGGGCTCAACGCCAAGACTTGCGGACGAAGTCGTGGCAGTTCGATTTGTGTCCCCGCGGGAGTAATGACCTGGTTAACCGGCAATACAACGCGATTTGTTCCATCCCGTCCCACCGTCTCGGACCAATTCAGAGAGTCATGCGGGGCCTGCGCGCAAGCGGCCATGGCGAGAAAACCGGCAGTTAAGCAAACGGTGGTTCGAGCAAAAAATTTAATGTCCATGAGATACAGCCAGATGATCGCCGGATTTTGAATGGGTTAAATTCGATTCAGCTTCCACCAGGCCAATGACTTCATCCAAAATTTGCAACGCCTGATCCATTTCGTCTTTGGTGATGACCAACGAAGGCGTCAGGGTAAGGACGTTGCCCATGGTGACTTTGAAATTCAACCCGCGCGTGAGCGATTCGTACATGACGCGCTCGGCTTCCTCCACCGCCGGTTGCCGCAAACCGTTGGAACCGGCCTTGCCAAGTTCCACCCCGAGCAAGAGCCCGAGTCCGCGCGTATCTACGATGAGCGGGTGGCGCGATGCCATTTCCCACAGTTTTTGCAAAGCATAGGCGCCCAATTCGGCGGCGTGTTCGGGCAGTTTTTCCTCTTCAATGACTTCCAAGGTGGCCAGCGCCGCCGCGCAAGTGACGGGATTTTTTTCGTGCGTGTAGTGGCCGAGAGCCATGTGGCCTGCCACGTCGAGGGTATCGCGCGCAATCAAT
>DASXHY010000397.1:0-3019 GCA_036488095.1 Verrucomicrobiia bacterium
CGCCTTCTTTGATGCCCATTTGGTATTCCGGGGTTGTCGGGTCCATTTCACCGATGATGGACGGATTGATGAGGGTGGGCAGACCGACGAAATAAATCACCGTCGCAATAACGAACGCGAAAATTACGTTCATTATCGGACCTGCCACAGCCACCAGGATTTTATGGAGAGGCGGCGCCGGCGGGACCTGTTTGTCGGCGGTTCCTTCCAGGGCTTCGGAGGTGATCATTTGCGGCAACTTCACGAATCCGCCGGCGGGAATCCAACGAATCGAATAGACGATGCCGTCGCGTTTCCAACTGTAAATTTTCGGCCCCATGCCAATGGCAAATTCCTCGACTTTCATTCCGAGCTTGCGCGCCACCCAAAAGTGACCCAATTCGTGGAAAAAGATCGCCGCCCCAAACAGGAGCAAAACGGAAAAAACCACGTAAACAATATTCAAAATAGTCATGAAATCTAAGCCGGCTGTCCGGCGATGGTGAAGAATGTAACTGAGAAAGGCACGGCTGACAATCAGCGAAGATTCAGCCCCGGCGGGCCTCCTCGCGCGCCCAAGCATCCGCCTCGAGGATTTGCTCAAGCGCGGGATGCGCCACCACCTTGTGCGCGTCCATTGTCCGACGCACTGTCTCGGTGATTCCCAGGAAATTGAGCTTTCGATTCACAAACGCTTCGACCGCCACTTCATTGGCCGCGTTCAAAACAGCAGGCAGCGTGCCGCCAATCTCCCCTGCCCTGCGCGCCAATTCCAGCGCGGGAAAACGCTCCACGTCCGGCTCCTCGAAGGTCAGACTGCCCAATTTCGCGAGGCTGGTCTGGACACGGTCGCTCGCGGCGCGTTCGGGATACGTGAGCGCGTATTGAATCGGCAGGCACATGTCCGGCGTAGACATTTGCGCGAGCATCGAGCCGTCTACAAATTCAACCATGGAATGCACCACGCTCTGCGGATGCACCACCACGGCGACGCGGGCCATTTCGATGTCGAAAAGCCACCGGGCTTCGATCATCTCGAGCGCCTTGTTGAACAAGGTCGCGGAATCAATCGTAATTTTTCTGCCCATCACCCACGAAGGATGTTTCAACGCTTGCTCGACTGTAATGCCGGCAAAATCTGCCTTTGGCGTTTTGCGAAAGGGGCCGCCCGAGGCGGTCAGCCAGAGTTTGCGAACGGAATTTGAGGGCTTGCCGTCCAGACATTGGAAAATGGCGGAGTGCTCGCTGTCCACCGCAAGAACGCGCACGCCGTATTTTCGCGCTTCGCTCATGACAATTTCCCCGGCCATCACCAGGATTTCCTTGGACGCAACGGCGATGTCTTTGCCCGCCCGAATCGCCGCCAACGCCGGTTGCAAACCCGCGGTGCCGACAATGGCAATGAGTACAATGTCCGCCGCGGGCAATGTCGCCAGCTTGATGAGGCCTTCGTTGCCCGATAAAACCTCCGTCGTTGTGCCGAGCGCATCGCGAAGCTCCTTCGCTTTGGCTGGATCGGAAATGGAAATCGTCTGTGGTTTGTGTTTGCGCGTTTGTTCGAGCAGCAATCCGACGTTATTTCCCGCCGCGAGCGCGAGCAAGCGAATCTGGTCCGGCAAATCCTCAGCGACCTTGACGGTGCTGGTGCCGATGGAACCTGTGCTGCCCAGGAGAACGACGTTTTTCATTTACGATCTCTTTAAATTTACGATATACGATTTACGATTTACGAGCGTCATTTGGCGCGAGCCCTTTTTGTAGAGGCCACGGTTATCGAAAGAATTTCGTTGGCCTCTTTCATGAGGCTGGCCAGACGGGAGAGTTTGATAATTTCGTTGTCCACCAAAAGCTCCATCCAAAACAATGATTCATCACATTCTTCTTCGACGATTCGCAGTTTATTGATAAAATCCAAAGTGGATTTCGCGCGGCAAACCGAACGATAATTTGCTCCCACGGACGTTCCACTTCGCAACAGTTGCTTTCCTAGAGTTTGTGCGACCCAATTGTTCGGTAGAGCCGAGCACAGTTTTACGACACGGTTGGCGTAAGTCTTCGTTCTCTGTTTCATTTCTTCACGTGTCATAATGTTCGAGAGTGATATTCCATCAAAACGCTCGTCAATCGTATATCGTAAATCGTAAATGAAAAAGAATCGTCAATCGTAAATTCCTCACGGGTGTGTGAGGACATGCCGCAAGTACAAATACATGATGGGCGCATTAAACAACAGGCTGTCGAGCAAGTCGAGGATGCCGCCGATGCCGGGGAAGAAATGTCCGGAATCCTTGACGCCGGCTTCGCGTTTGAAAAGGGATTCAATCAAATCGCCCACCACCGCGCAGACACTCAACACCACGCCCAGGATGACCGCGTGAATCCAGTTCATGCCCACAAGTTTGTCGCGGAAGAAATGCGCGAACAAAACGCTCGCGAGGGTCGATACGGCAATCGCGCCGCCAAAACCTTCCCACGTTTTGCCGGGACTGATGCGGGGAATCATTTTATGTTTCCCTATGAGCGAGCCGACCGTGTAAGCGCCGGTATCGCTGAATTTCGTCACCAGTATGAAATACAGGACGTAGAATTTGCCGTTATCCCCCAGGTTCGGAAAAAAATTTATCTTTTGAATAAAATTCAATAACCACGGAACATACATGAGACCGAAAAGAGTCGTGGAAATCGCCACAATTCCGGCCGTGTTGCTGCGCGAAAAAAACTGGCGCAGACACAAGCCGAGCACGAAGAGAATCAGAAAGCTGGTTTCAAAATCATTCACCCGCGACGGGCCGCCCTGGGTGCCGATGTGGCCGGTGAGTTCAAAAAATGTACCGATGATCAACAGCACGCCGCCAAGGATTCCCCAGGTGCTGAAGCAGACCAGGTCGCGTTTGCCCGCGATTCCATAAAATTCCGCCAGGCCGCTCACCGCCAGGAAGACCATCACAATTAGAAAAGAGCCGTCTGAAATCAGTTGGTTCCCGCAGAATAACGCCGTGAGAATGACAGCCCAGAGGACGACCGTGCTCAGTAACCGGCG
>DASXHY010000490.1:0-2598 GCA_036488095.1 Verrucomicrobiia bacterium
CCTCAGCGATCGCTTTTTCCACGATGCTTTTATAACCGGGCATTTGCGCTGCCTTGAAAATCAGCGAAGGATTCGTGGTCGCGTCCTGCGGCGCGTATTGTTTCAGAGATTCGAAGTCGCCGGTGTCCGCCACGACTTTGGTAAATTTCTTGAGTTGATCCAACTGGTTCAACGCCGTTTGTGTCCCGGGCTTTTGCGATTCAATAACAGTGCTCATAAAATCATTCGGTTTGAGGTTCGCCTATGAGCCATATCATCCGACATTCAGGGGGAAAGGGCAAATAGGAATCCGGATGTCAGAGAAAGGACTCTACCTCGATTCCCGCCACCTTTTTGCGAGTAATGGTTGAGGTATGAACGCCAGCTTCTGGCTTTGCCGGAGGTCGCCGGCAACTAATCTGGAGCGTGGCCGCGGATCATTCCCGATTCTAAGGACTGACTGTTACGAGTTCTCCCTTCTTTAACTGTGGCAAAAGTGCGAGAACTTTCGGCATCAGGGGCAACGTCTTAGCAAGCTGGGTGCTTCCAGCCGCAAGCACTACGACTGCAATTTGGAGTTTTGTGGTGTTTTGTTGAAAACTCAAATTACGATCCGCCGTCAGGAAAATATCGAATTCTTTTGCGGCCAGGGCGAGCAACTTTCCATTTTTTATGCCGCTCCAACCCATATTTTGAACTGAGACGCAATCATACCCCGCCAACGCGCGACCCAGCCGCCAGTCGAGGCATTCGTCAATGAGAACGCGCATGGCCGACGGTCTCGAGCAATTTCATCCGGCCAGCTTCGACTACGGCAATCGCCTGCGAACGTTTGACTGAAGGAAACCCTTCCAAAAAATCATCAATGGATTCGCCGCCCTCAAGAGCATCAATCAGATTTTGCAAAGGAACACGCGTTCCCACAAACACGGGTGTGCCACCCATGGTTTCGGGGTCGGAGTGTATGATTCCTTTCAGATCTTCCATTGTCATGACACAGGTAGGATACCTCCGACTATAAAAATGTCACTCGGAAAATATCGATGCTGCGCACGTCAAAACGCCGGTGCTTCCTTCAATCGCAAAATTTCCGAGTGCAACTGCCGCGCCAATTCCTTGCGGTCGGTGCAGCCTTCGCGCCATTGCGTGAACCGCACCGACGCGCGAATCGTGCGTTTGCTCAAGAGATTGATCAGGTGCGGCACCAGCGTCATGTCTTTCCAGTAACAAACTTCTTCCCCCACGTCGCCGTCGTCGATCTGATACTGGATGAGGCTCGCAAAAAGGGAATGGGTTTGCCGGGTCGCCGGTTCGAGCAATGACGTTTTGAACGGCAGCACCGTTTCGCCGTTGGAACTGGTTCCTTCCGGGAACAAAACCACCAGCGCGCCGTCCTTCAGGGCCGATTCAATTTCATTCGTGGTCTGCCCCACACGCGCGCGGCGTTCGCGGTCGACGAATACCGTGCCCGCCAAGGTTGCGAACCATCCGAACACCGGCCAGCCTTTAACCTCCCGTTTCGCCACGAACGTCGCCGGAGTGATGGTGGCAATGACCAGAATATCCACATAGCTCAAATGATTTGAAACCAGCAATCCGGCGGTGGGAACGACGCCGAACGTCCGGATTTCCGTTCGGAGAATCTTCAGCATGCGGCGCGAAGTGTGTTGCAGCCAGGCGGCGCGCTTGCTCGCTGAACAGTCGCGTGAGAATCCACACCAGCGCGCATAATTGAGCGCGGCGATGGTGAATTCGGCAATCATCCAAAGCAACCGCGCGCCAACCCGCACCGGGTGCCTCAGCAGGGCTTTCATGCCTTAAATTGAAACCGGCGCGCAAATATTTCAACCGAGAAATCTCTGGCGCGCGAGCGGATGCATGGCGTCCAGGTCCATCATGGTCAGGAAATCGACGGTCTTAAACTGCCGATCCAGCGCCGGCGGGCCGCAGATTCTAGCGCCGAGCGTCACATACGCGCGCAGCAATTTTGGAATCGTAACCGGCTCCGCGGCGACCTGCCGCAGCGAACATTCGTAAGCGGGCAGCGGCGTGGTGCGCCACTGCGGCTCGACGAGATGTTTGCGGCACAAATCCGCGTAGGCGGACGCGCCCACCGCCGGGTCCTGTGAAGTGATGGAACTGCAACCCATCAGGTAACGCCCGCCGCGCGCTTTCGCGTAATCGGCGATCCCTTTCCAAAGCAATCCCAGTACAACGAGATTCCGGTGCTGGCGATGCACGCAGGCCCGGCCCAGTTCAATCACCTGCGCGCGCAACAGTTCGAACGCATCAAAGTTAAATTCCTGCGCGCAATAATAGCCGAGGTGGGCCTGGGCGTTGAAACCGGTTTGCAAACGATATGTGCCCACGATATTGCCGCTCGGCAAGTGCTCGACCAGCAAATGGTCGCAAGCGGCATCGAATGGATCGGCGTCAAGGCCAGTCGCATGCGATGACGCGAGGCCTTCGTTCAGTTCGAGGTTGAAAACCTCGTAACGCAAAACTTGCGCGGCGCGGATTTCAGCCGCGTTTCGCGCCAGTCGGGTGGCGTAGTACGCCGGCGCGCTGACCAACAATCGCGCCGTCTGAAGAGTGGTATTCATGGCGCGAGGCTGGCAG